>NZ_JBKVXZ010000050.1:0-1162 GCF_046973065.1 Flintibacter sp.
ATATTGGGGTTCCTCCTCAAGTTAATTAAAAATATCCGGGGTGTCGGCAAACATCTGCCGCACCCGGTCCAGAACCGGCCGGTTTTCCGGCCGGGAGAGGGTGGGGTCATTTTGGAGCAGCTGCCGGGCAGACTGCTGGGCCTGCTGCAAAAGGCGCATGTCTCCGCTGAGATCGGCCAGAGCCAGCTGGGGCAGGCCGTGCTGGCGGCTTCCAAAGAAGTCGCCGGGGCCGCGCAGCTTCAGATCCTCCTCGGAGATCTTAAAACCGTCAGTGGTGGAGGCCAAAGTTTTCAGCCGCGTCATGGCGTCCTGGGCGTGGGAATTAGTAATGAGTACACAGTAGGACTGGTGCTTGCCGCGGCCTACCCGGCCACGGAGCTGGTGGAGCTGGCTAAGGCCAAAGCGCTCCGCGTTCTCCACAATGATAAGGGCGGCGTTGGGCACATCCACGCCAACCTCTACCACCGTGGTAGATACCAGCACGTCCACGTCACCTGCAGCAAAGGCAGCCATGACGGCGTCCTTTTCCCTGGGGCGCATTTTGCCGTGGAGCAGGGCCAGACGCAGGTCCGGGAACACCTTGTCCTGGAGGTGCTGGGCGTAGCTCTTCACTGCCTTTAAGTCCGCAAAGGGGGAGGGCTCTCCGTCGGGGGCTTCCTCGGCGGTGCGGTCCTCCACGGCGGGACAGATGATGTAGGCCTGCCGCCCCTCGCCCACCAGCTTGCGGACAAAGTTGTACATCCGCTGCCGCTTGTCCTCGTGGACCACGTAGGTCTCCACCGGGGTGCGGCCGGGGGGGAGCTGATCGATGACGGACACGTCCAGATCTCCGTAGATAATGAGAGCCAGGGTGCGGGGAATGGGGGTTGCGGACATGACCAGCACGTGGGGGGCATGGCCCTTGGCGGCCAGGGCGGAGCGCTGGGCCACACCGAAGCGGTGCTGCTCGTCGGCCACCATGAGGCCGAGATCGTGAAATTCTACATCCTGAGAGATGAGGGCGTGGGTCCCCACCACCAGGTCAACGTCTCCCTGGGCGATGGCCTGGCGGAGCTTCTTTTTTTGTGCCGGGGTGAAGGAGCCGGTGAGCAGTCCCACCCGCACGCCTGCCGGTTCCAGCAGGGCGGAGAGGGAGCGGGCATGCTGCTGGGCCAGCACCTCG
>NZ_JBKVXZ010000050.1:1172-27747 GCF_046973065.1 Flintibacter sp.
GCGCCGGGATAATCCTTCAGATAGTCGATCGCCTGCTGGGCCAGCACCTCGGTGGGAGCCATAAGGGCGGTCTGCATCCCGGCCTTGGCGGCCAGGTAGGCTCCCCAGGCGGCCACTACCGTCTTGCCGGAGCCCACGTCGCCCTGGACCAGCCGGTTCATGGACCGGCCGGAGCTGAGGTCAGCGGCTACTTCTCCCATCACCCGGCGCTGGGCCTGGGTGGGAGGGAAGGGGAGCAGAGAGAGAAATTCCTCCAGCGGGCGGGAGGGCACCACCCGACCCGCCGCATCGCCCCGGCGGTGCTTGAGCATGGCCAGACCGGTGGACAGGTAGAAGAGCTTTTCGAAGGTGAGCCGCCGCCGGGCCAGGTCCAGACTCTCGGGGGAGTCGGGAAAGTGGATGTTGCGGAAGGAAAATTCCGTCTGGGCCAGCTCGTGCTCCAGCCGCACCGACCGGGGGAGAGATTCCGGCATCTGGGAGGCACAGGCCTCCACCGCCGGACGGATGAGAGAGCAGAGCAAGTGGTTGGAAATGCCGGCCGTCAGAGGGTAGACCGGAAGAATACAGCCGGTGACCGCCTGACGGTCGGTGCGCTCAAAGATGGGGTTGACCATGGTGCGGCGGCTGCCCTGCTCCTCCACCACGCCCCAAAAGACGTACTCCTCTCCAGCCTGGATGGCTCGCTCCACATAGGACTGGTTAAAGAAGGTGATGTGCAGGGCACCGGCGTGGTCCACCGCCTTTACCTTTACCAGCTCCATGCCCTTGCGGATGCGGCTGAGCCGGGGATGCTCGGCGGCCATGGCCTGGACGCACACCTTTACCCCCAGGGGAGCGGAGCGGATGGACCAGATCTTCCGCCGGTCCTCATAGTCCCGGGGAAAGTAGGTCATCAGATCCCGGACCCGGGTAAGCCCAAGCTTTTCCAGCTTGGCGCTCCGGGCAGGCCCTACGCCGGGAAAGTCGGTGAGCGGGGTGTTCAGGGTGATATCCAAGGTGTGCGCCTCCCTTCTGAGATAAGTTCAGACCCCCATTTTAACATAAGCGACGGGGTGCGTAAAGCGGCAGAAAAAGGGCCGCCGGGAGCGGTGTGCTCCCGGCGGCCTTGAAATTTGTTATGTCTGAGTTCCCGGTTCCACATAAGACTGCAGCTGTTCCCAGGTGAGATGCTTCTCTTCAATGTCCTGCCAGGTGGGCAGCCGCTGCTCCAGCTGCTCCCAGGTGATAAACCAGAAGCGGTAGCGGATGAGCAGGTGGGCGGGGATGATGTCGGAGATGATCTTATCGATCTCCTCAAAGGCGGGAGGGATGCCTGGAATTTCGGGAAACCAGACCTCCACGGTGCCAGGTTCGTCGGTCTCATCCACCCGGGCAATCACTCCGCAGCCGGCAATGGTGTCGTTGATGGCCTCCAGGGTAAAGTTGTCTCCGCTGATGCGCAGCAGAGCGGCCAGAGCCTCCCGCATGGCCTTGGTGGTGGAGGCGGGAGGACGGCGGCGCAGCAGGCCGGCAATGCGTTCCAGCCCCCAGTCCTCGGCGGTGGCCAGATTGGCCTCCCGCTGCAGTTCGTCCAGAACGCTCTCCACCCCATCCAGGGCAAGACCTTCCGCCTCCAGCTCGCCGCTGAGATAGCGGCCCTCTACATCGTAGACGCCCAGGGGGCGCAGCAGCTGGCGGAGATACTGGGCGTAGCTCATACCATCGCCTCCACCGTCAGGGTGCCCAAGGTGGGCAGCTGATCCAGCTCTATCGCCTGGTCGGCGGCAGGGGAGAGAATGGCGTAGTTTTCCACGTTCTCACAGCTGTAAATCACGCTGCCCAGCTGGGCCAGCAGCACATTGCGGCCCAGTCGTTCCCCGGAGAACCACCGGCGCACCTCCTCCTCCACGGCTTGCTCTACCGCCTCTTGGTCAGCCCCTTCCTTGGCCTTTACCTGGATGGAGACATTGACGGTGAGGGCCTCAGGGGCCAGGACCTTCACATCCACAGCGATCTCCCGCCGGGACTGGAAGTACTCCTGCAGCTGTCCCAGCAGCTCCTCATCGGGCTGTCCGCTGAGGGTGGCCACCACAACGTCCACGGTCCCGATGCCTCGGCTGCGGGGCAGAACGGACACCGCCGCCACTTGGTCAAAGGACAGCGCACCCTGTTCGTAGAAGGCGATGTTGGCTCCGTTGGGCAGGCGCTGGTAGGTGTCCAGAATTCGGGTGCGGAAGGCCTCATCCCCCTCTGCGTCGCTGCCTCCGGTAAAGGGCAGGGGATTGGTGCAGGCGGACACCCCCACCGGAGCTACCGCCATGGCGGTGATAGCACGGGCAGATACATTGCCCGCTGCGCCGGGGAGCAAGGCTTGGGCAGGGACGTCAACTTCTGCCTCGCCGGGGGCGATGATCCCGTCCTCTGTGGTCTCAAAGCGCACCATATCCGCCGTCAGACACACGGTACCTTGTGGGATAGTGCGGGCAGTGTCAGAGCTCTGGGCAGTAAAACGGATGGAGCCCAGTGCCTGGGTGGCTTGCTTGCGGGTAAGTCCCCGCAGCTGACCGTGGAGATCCAGATAGTCGCTCTCCGCCGTCTGGGGAAAGGCCTGGCGGGTGACCCACTGGGCCTGGATGTACAGGGCGTAGACCTGGGCGGCCACAGCGTACATCCGCACCGACAGGTCGCACCCGGGTTCGGGCTCCAGACCGGTCTGTTCCTCCAGGCAGGAGAGCATCTCTCCGAAAATTTCATCAATGGTTTTCATGTCGATCCCTCCTTACCCGGTAATGTCCAGGGACACAGACAGGGGTTCTCCCTGCCATTCCAGATAGACCTGCAAATGTCCCCGGCTGCCCTCCAGCTGAGTCCACTGCACATCGGTGACGGTCAGATCCTCCTCACTCTCCAGCGCCTGGACGGTATACTGCCGGGCCAGGGCGGAGCGGGCGGAGGGCTTTCCGTCCCGACACAGCTGATAGAGCCGACTGCCCATCTCGGGCAGGAAGGGGAACTGGCCCCGCCGGGCGGTGAGCCGGAACAGCACCCGCTGCAGCAGGGCCTGAGCCCCATCCAGGGACTGTACGCCTCCCTGCGAACCGGGGAGATAGTCCCCTCCACTGAGTTTTCGTTCCAAGCGGTCAGCCTCCTCCTAAAATTTCCAGGGTCACCTCCCGGGCGATGGCGGACACATAGTCCTCCAGTGTCTGCTCCCCGATCCATACCTGCCCGGTGAGACGGATGCCGTCTTTGCACAGGTCGATCTGTCCCTCGCCGCCGCTAAGCCGTACCCC
Source organism: Flintibacter sp. (assembly GCF_046973065.1). Taxonomy (NCBI): domain Bacteria; kingdom Bacillati; phylum Bacillota; class Clostridia; order Eubacteriales; genus Flintibacter; species Flintibacter sp. The sequence goes on from NZ_JBKVXZ010000050.1 coordinate 4,445, forward strand.
GCCGGGCTCCAGCTGCTGTTCCGACTGGCGCACACCCACCAGACAGGGGGACTCCTGATGGTCCCCTGCCTTTAAAACCAATACTTTTTCGCCCACGGCAGGCCGCCACTGGTAGCCGCCGGGGGCGTACACCGCCACCCAGCGCCGCTCTCCGCTGAGATACACGCCTGCGGGGTCGCCTCCCAGGGTGACTACTCCCACGTCACCGGGAGCCTCCTGGGTCCTGCCATCCTGTTTTCGATTGGATGTCCACATAACCTTCACCTCACACCAAAACTTCGGGGGACATGAGCTCCAGACGGGTCCAGCCCCCGCTCTCGTCCACCCCGACCTGAGCCTGGTTGACCCGGTAGAGCCCGTCGCGCCCCCAGTCGGAGCGCTGCAGCTGTACCAGGTCTCCCGGCTTTCCGTAAAAGAGCACCGGAATGGTCACCTCCAGTACCAATTGTTCGGTGGCGGACTGGTCCAGCTGGAACTGCCCCGAGTAGCGCATGGCCTGGTACTGGCTTTTGCCCGGCATGGTAAGTACCTGGCGGCGGCTGCCTCCCAGGGCCTGAAAATCCGTGTTGTTGACCACCTGGGTGAGCTGCTGATACCGGTCCCGCACCACCACCTGGGACAGCACGCCGTAGCGCTTGTCCCGGCATACTAGCTTCGTCACCGGGGTGGCGTCGTCCAGCAGCAGCCGGGTATTGTCCTCCCAGGGGGTAAGCACCAGTCGTCCCTCCCAATCAAAGCGGGGGGAGATGCTGTGGTAGTAGCGCACAAAGTCGTACAGAACGGACCACTCGCTGCTGCCCACCGCCACAGAGAATTGGCTCACTGGGGCCATGTAGGCCTGGCTGGCCACCGTGATGCCGTAGGGGCTTACATGGTCCCGGAGAATATCGGCCAGAGTGGCCACCTGGTAGTCCTGGCCCAGGGCCTCGTTGTCCAGCAGCCGGGCGGCCATTCCCCGGCCGGACACATCGATCCAGGCCCCTTGGGGGGTGAGGGCGGTCTCGCACTCATCCACCACCCCGGTAAAGACTACCTGGTCCTCATCCAGGGCCTGAAAGGTGCACCATTGCCTGGGGTCCACGGTGTTGGTGCCCTCCCAGAGACAGCGGACCTGAAAGCTGTCACAGGGCACTCCCGAGGTGTATTGAAACGTCCAGGACAGGGGAGCGGGCAGTGCCGTGGCATCCCCTTGGGCGGAAATCACATATCCGGTCACGATACCCTCACCTCATCTCCAATGTGAATGAGGTTGGGGTTTTTGATCTGGGGATTGAGCGCAATGAGATCGCTCAGTGCCATGCCGTAGCGCATGGCGATGGACCACAGAGTATCCCCCTTTACCACCTGGTAATAGATGGGGATGGCCTGAGCAGCCTGGTCCGAGCCAGAACTTTGGCTGGTCTGGGCAGTCCAGGTGCGCACCTGGCCGCTGTAATAGTTGGCCTCCTCCCAAAATTCAAAGGAGTAGCGTACATAGTCCCGCATAGGTTCCTGCTCCAGCCGCAAGGAGACAAAATAGGCGTTGGCGGTCTGCCACAGGGGGTGGATAAGCTGGCCGGGGCCGCCGGAATAAAACACGTTGGCCAACTGGCCAAACTGGGTATAGGCGTCCTCACCGATGAATTCGCCTTCTCCCTTCATCACCCGCCGGGTCCGTCCCAGATCCTGCAGATAGTAAAGACCAAAGGGCACCTTGTTTACTGCCATGATCCGTTCATAGTCGATGGAGTACACCCTGGGATTGTGGGGCCAGACGTACTCCTTGTAGCGCATGGGGGTCAAAAGCAACGCCCCATCCCTCCTTCCTCAGTACAGAGAGAAGCCCCGGTCATACCGGCGGCTGTCCCGCTGAAAGGCCCGGTCCACCGCCCGAGCGTCCTCCTGCTGCTGAGCCGCGGCCGCGGCGGCGGCCAGAGGGGAGTCCCTCAGGGCGGCGGGGTCATACTGCAGCCCGGAGCTGCCCTGCCCGGAAAAGGCGCGGGAGGAGAGGCTGCCGCCGTTTTCTTGACTGCGGCCCAGGGCCTCTGCACCGGCCTGGATGTCCTCCAGGGTCCGCAGCTGCTCCAGCAGAGCGGGGGAGGAGGACTGTGCGGCAATGCCCTGGGAAAGGTCCTGGGGGTCACTGCCGTTTGATCCGGGCGTCTGCGAGTTATCCTCCCCGGCCCGCTGAAAACGGGGCAGAGCCTGCTGTTCCTCCAGAGCGGAGAAACCCGCCAGAGCATCCGATGGGTCTGCATACGCTCCGGCCTGGCTGTCCTGCGGATTTGCCTTGGCCCGGTCCTCCGGAGCCTGGGGCAGCACCAGCGAGGTGAGGTCGGGCTGCCACAGTGCGCTCCCGTCCTCTTCCAGAACATCCTCTACCTGCTCCAGCAGGTTGTCCAAATCGTTGGTCATCTCGTCTCCCCCTTCCCAAGAGCTGCAAACCGCTGGAAATCAAAGTTGGGATTTACCCCACCCTCCACGGTTCCGATGGGCCGGCCGCAGCCGGGGCACAGACCCTGCTGGCTCTGAGCCCGGCAGCTGGGGCAAAGCCGTTCCAGCTCCTCCTCCCGGTCCAATACCATGTGGGTGAGACACCACAGATAGTCCCGGTCCCGCATCTGCCGGGCCCGCGCCTCGGTGGGCAGAGCGCCAAAGGCTCGCAGCACTTTCCAGCGCAGCCGGTCAGCGCCGTCCGCGGCTACTTTTTTTTTACCTCGTCCGCCTGTTCCCGGCTCAGGGTGAGAGGCGGATTTTCCTCTCGATTAAATTGGCTCCAGGTCCGGGCCAGAGCGGAGATCTCCTCCACCCGCAGCCCGGAGAGCACCGCCTCACCGCTGGAAAAGACGGGCTCGCCCTCCTGAGTTTCCAGTGCCCGGGCCAGCAGACAGGCGTTGGAGCACAGGGCGCGCTCGCTGCTGCTGCGGCACAGACCGTCCGCCTCCCGCCGGGCCTGGAGCACCTCCAGGGCGGACAGCAGCCGCAGGTTCATGCCGTTGTCCAGCGCCATCCGATCCCGGCCGGCTAAGATGGAAGGGCTCATCTCACGCCTCCATTTCCAGCCGCTTGGAGGCCACAATGGTCACCTTCTCCAGCACCATGTTGCCCAAGGTGCCATTCTCCTGAATGGAGGACCACTGGCAGCCGGAGTAGACGATCTTCCGGTCGGGCTTACAGATGACCAGGGAGAAGTCGGACAGGCTGTAGAAGTCAATGCCGTCCTGCACCGCCTCTTCGGTGGCGTAAAGACGGCTCAGCTCCAGCACGTGGCTGGTCTGGCCGGGAATGGTGGCTACGGGTTCCTCCTCGCCAAAGGCCTCCACCGCCCGGCTGGTCTTGTCGGAGCGGGCGGAGTAGCTCTGTACCACGGCCACCTTGGTGCCGTCTACCTCCAGGTAGATGTCGCTGCTGGTGGGAAATCCTGTAATGCTCAAATTGATCCCTCCTTAAATGACGATGTGGGCGGTCAGCCAGATCTGGTTGAGACCGTGGGTGACGGTGAAGGTAAAGTCCACCAGGCACACGGTGGGGTCGTCGGGGTGAGCGGAGACGGTGACCTGGTCGTAGTCGGTGATGATCTCCCGGCTCTTCTTGTTCTCCAGCTCCAGCACCACCTGGGTGCGAATGGCGCCCCGGCTCTGGGCGGTGTTCTTGGCCCGGCGGAACTTGCTGCGCAGGCTGTCACGCAGGGTGGGGATCACATCGTCCACAATAAGAATGGTGGACAGCTCCCGCCAGGTGGTGTCCTCCACCTCGCCGCTGGAGGTTCGGGTCGTGACGCCGCGCACCACACCTACCTGACCGCTGACGCTCTCCAGGGCGGTCACGCCGCCCCGTACCAGCAGGTCGATGTCGTTGTCGCTGTACTGCGCACTCAATCCCTTCAGGCCCAGCAGCTCCGCGCCGCCCAGAGGGATGGCGGGGTCAGACTGGGCGGCAATGGCTCCGGCTACGGCGGCCGCGGCGCTCAGTCCGTCCTGAGCGGCATCCTCACCGTCCACACTGCCGGGAGCCACCAGTACCATGCGCTCGCAGTTGAGCCCCTTGGCCCGCTCCACCAGAGCGGATACCTCCTCGCCTGCGGCGGCGCCAACCACAGCAATACGCTCCCGGCGGGCGGCGCTGGCGGACAGTACACTGTCCCGCAGGGCCTGCTGTACCGTCAGGGTCGTGCTGTCACACAGCATCACGCTGATATTTTCCAGGCCGCCCAGGGTGTCAAACGCGGCCTGGTAGCCCTCCTCGTTGGCAACCGGAACGGCTACTACGGCGGCCGCGCCGTTGAGCAGGGCAATGCGGATGAGCTCGGCCATGTCCTGCTTGCCCTCCTGGCTGCCGAAAGCGGCCACCGCCGCCTCGTAGCTGGTCACGGTGATGGGGACCCCGGCGGAAGCTGTGGAATTGATGGCCGCCAGGTCCACCGTCTTGTGTCCTCCGCTGCCCCGCACCAGGGTGGAGGCGTCATAGGAGGAGTAGACGCCGGGGCGCTCGTGAGTGGTCAAATTCATAAGGTTCTCTCCCCTCTGATCTCAAAGTCCAGGAACTCGCCCTGCTCCTGCGTGCTGCCGGACACCAGCAGGGCGGTGCAAACCAGCTGGGCCGGGCGCTTGAGCAGCCGGGCCTGCTGGTCATAATCGGTCTCACCGCAGGAAAAGGTCCCCACGGTCAGCCCTTTGGGGCCGGGGGGCAGACAGGCCTGGGCCAGAGCGGCCCAAATCTGCTCCAGGGCAGCGGGATCGGCGCCGGGGGCGGCATACAGGTCCAGTCCAAAGGTCAGCTTTACCGTCTTGCCGTACCGTTCCTCCCAGGCCTGGGTGTCGGGATTGAGCCGCTGCCCCAGATAGCCGGAAAAGCCCGCCGGGGCGCTCTCGCACCCTCGCAGAGAGACCGCGATCACCGGAGCTTCCAACTGTGGCCGGGCTTCGGTGCTCCAGGCGGTGCGGGCAGGCAGCTGCTGGTCCCGGAGGTGCTGGCACAGCACCTCCACCGCTTGCTCCATGGGGGTGCTCATGTTCCTGCCTCCTCTCCTGTGTCTCTGGGCCGCAGAACCGCCCAGATGTGGGACACGCTGTTTCCTACATGCACCGGGTGGGCGGAGACGACGGCATAGCCTGATCCTTCAAACTCCACCCAGTCGCGGTTAGCTGTTAAGGGACGGTTGGGGTCACCCAGATATAAAAACCGGTCCTCCCGCTGCCAGCCCAGGGGAGAGGGCAGGCTTTGAGCCTGCCCCTTCTCCCGGATGGGCTGGAGAAAGGCACGGGCGTCCACCGTACTGTTCCCCTGGTGGAGGACCACCCGCTGGCCGTACTTGGCCAGCAGGGCGGCCCAGGCTGCATCCATCATCCCGTCACCCCCTGAAAATAAAAGCCGCCGTCCCGCAGGTAGGGAGCCATCAGCCGCTGGATCTGCTCTGTAAGGCTGCCAGAACTTCCACCATTTCCGGTCTGAATGGATACATCCCCGGCGGTGAAGGATGTCACCTCCCCGCTGCCACCAGCGGCGGAAAGTCCGTCCAGAGCCATCCAGGCCGCGCACACCATAAAGGCGTCGGCGCAGCTTTCCGGCGTGACTCCGGGCCGCAGCTGGGCGGTCAGGGCCTGCTCCGCCGCGGCGCACAGGGGCTCCAATACCTCCCGCTGGGACTCGGAAGCGCCCATGGCGATGGCTAAGGCAATGATCTGCTCGGTCATGCCTGCACCTTCAGCACGTGGGAGGCCTCCTGGAAGATCTTCGCAAAGCCGCTGATGGTGGTGATAGCCGCCCGCTCCAGCTGGCGGTCAATGAGCTTGTCGTACTCCACCATCACGTCGCTGCCCTGAATGAGCTCCAGAGCGTAGCGTTTGTCCAGGCCCACGGCAGTCTTCTCGGGCAGCACGCTGGTGCGCAGCAGGTTGGCGCCCAGGGGGGTGGACAGCTTGCCGGTGCCCTGGAAGTTGAGGCCGGTGAGGGGGTTCTGGAACTCGGGGAGCTTCAGCAGCTTCACCATCACGTCGGGGCTCACCAGCAGGGTGTTCATCTCGTAGGGCTCAAACTTGGCCCAGAAGTCCACCAGATCGTCGTAAGTCAGGGTGTCGGAGGCGGCGGTGGTGAACACGTCGGCGGCGTTGTCGTTGCCGTCGCCGTTGATCAGTACGTCCACGCCGTCGGCCAGCAGCATCTGGGCGATGTGGGAGCCGATCTGACGCAGGGTGACGGAGAACAGATCCAGCTTGCGGTAGCGCACCGACTCGTAGGAGGCCACCAGCATGCGGCCGCGCTTGTGCAGCTTAATGAGGTTGGCCTGCACCTTGATGGTGGTGCTGGGGATGGCGGCGCCTTCGTCTACCGCCCGCAGCTCTTTCTCCTCGCCGCCGGCCTTGGCGGCAATGGAGCGGTAGTCCATGCCGTCAAAGTTAGTGGTGGCGGCAGTGATAGAGGGGATGAGGTTGCTCTCGTCCATACCCTGACGCACGGAACGGGCGATGTACTCAGGGAAGAGGACGGCGGCATCGGAGGTGCGGAAGAACTTCTCCACCGCGTCGCAGCCCGCGCCCTTTACCTTGATGTCAAAGCGCTTGAGCTGGCGCTGAAAGGCGTCCAGACCCTCCAGACTGGTACCCTTGTACTGCTCGGAGGGGTCCAGGCGCTCCAGCACCTGGGTAAAGGTGCTGCCTGCCTCCTGATACATGCCCTTCTCCAGCTTCAAAGTGTCATAACGATTGGCCATCGCGATCCACGCTCCTTTCTTAAATTACAGGCACACCACAGCGGTGTGGGCGGCGTCGTCCACCGAGACCACCAGGGCGGTCACGCCGGTGGAGGCGGTCTTTACCTTGCCGGTGCCGTCGGCGGCCAGAATGACCTGGCCCAGGCTCACCGAGCCGGAGATGGGCAGGGTCATAAAGCCCTTCACCTGCACACCGGCAAAACCCTTGCGGTTGGACAGGGCCAGACCGCAGAACGCGTCGTTGTCGCTGCACGCGCCCACCTGGCCGTCGTCGGTGATCTTGACTACCTGGCCGGGGACTACGTCTTCCTTGGCCAGGAAGGTGGCGGTCACGGCGCCGATCTCTTCAAATGAAACCTGATTCATTCTTGTTCCTCCTTAAGTCATGAAGTATCTGGGTCAAATCAGAAAGGCCCCGTCCTCCTGGGACAGGGACTGGGGCTTTTGTGCATAGGGCAGCTGCAGGGGATAGCTCTTGGCCGCCTTCTGGCCATAGAGCCGCTGGAGCTGCCGCAGTTCAGGCTCTTCCAGGTGCTTGACCATGCTCTGCAAGACCTTCATCTCTGCCTGGGGGTCTGCCAGAGCCGCCAGCCGCACCACATCCTCCCGCAGCTCTTTGAGCGCCCGCACTCCCAGCTCTGCCTGGGCCTTCAGCTTGTCCACCTCTCCGGCAAAGCGGGGGTAGTCGGCCAGTAGCTCCTTGAGTGTCTCGTAGTGCTTCACGCCCATGGCCTTCACCACGCCGGCCTGGGGCTGGGCGGGCACGGCCACAAAGGAAAATTCGTAGGCGTCGGCAGGCTCCTCCAGACTGAGGTAGCACAGCTTTCCGTCATAGACCTGTCCGGGCTGGTGTCCGCAGCCTGCCCCGGCCTCCTCGCCGCAGATGGAGCATACCCGGCGCTTCACCGCGCAGCCCACGCTCACTTCCTTTTTGATGCCACCGTCGATCTCGGCAATGAGCCCCCGGTTGTCGTCGGTGCGCACCATGTAGGCCCGTGCTTTCAGCCAGCAGTAGGGGTCGCCCGCCTGGGTGACCCGCTCCGGCTCCGAAACGACCTGGGCGGAGAAGATCCGGGCGGCCTGGCTGCGGGCCGACCAGTTGTGGTCAAAAATGCCGCTCTTGCCCAGAAACAGAGGGGCCAGAGCCTCCAGTGTCTGGGCGGGGAACCGCTCATAGTCCCGATCCACCTCGTTGTCGCACAGCCGCACCGAGAAGACGTACACCTCCTGGGCGGTGAGGGGCTTTTTGCTCCAGGTATTGATGAGCGCCAGCTCCTCGGGGCTTACCCCCTCGGCCTCCTGTAAGGCCAGGGCGGTTTTGGTAATGTTCAACTTGCTTCCCTCCCAATCTCTTCGGCCTGGGCGTGGAGCAGCTGTGCCCGGGCCTCCTCTACGATGTCCTGGAGGTTGATGTCCTCCCACTCAATGCTCACCTGGTCGTCATAGCCGCCCAGGCGCAGCCACAGCCGGCAGATCCGCTGGAGCATAGGCTCCAGGCTGCGGCGAATGGCGGTGATCTCGCTGGTGAGCAGGTCGGCCTGCTGGGCGCTCATGCGCTCGGTGGACGACCAGGACAGCCCCAGCAGGAAGGGGGGGATGCCCGTCTTGGCCACTAGCTGCTCCAGAATCTGACGTACCGGGACCTCGCTGTCCAAGATCTGGTTGTCCGCCCCGATGACCTTGATGTCCACATCACCCACTGCCACAAAGTCCCGCACCGCACCCTGGCGGGAGGACTGCATGGCCTGGGACCACTGGCTGGCCACCTGTTCGCCCCGCTCCTGGGCGGAGAGGGGGCTGTTCTCGTCAGGTTTGCACACTACGGCAAAGCGCAGGTTGCCCACCCGCTCCCAGTTCTGGCCCAGAGCCTGGTAGATTTTCAACAGTACCCCGGTGAGAAAGGGCATGGAGCGCAGCATGGATACGCCGTAGGGGTGCTCTGCCTCCGGCTGGAAGGGGGTGAAGAGCAGCAGCTGCTGCCAGGGCAGCTCCTTAGGTTCACCCCCGTTTTCCCGCACGCACAGACGGAAATCCAGGGGGGATTCCCCCTCCCAAATTTCCACCAGGGCGGGGTCAGCGCACAGCACAGCGGCAATGGTCTTGCCCTGGGGGTCCAGCACCATCTCGCCCACGCCCTGGCCGCAGGTGATCATGCAGTCCAGGTATTGGTCCAAAAAGGACTGGATGCCCTGCTGTCCCCGGCCGGTGTCCACGGTGGCCAAGAAACGGCTCAGTCTCTGCTGAGCCCGGGGATCCCCACAGCGGATCTGTACCCCGCCGCACAGCCGCACCAGCTTCCAGATGGCTGCGTCCAGGATGGGCACTGCCTCTCGGATGGAGCGGTAGAGGGCGATCTCTCCGCTGCGCAAAGGCACGTACTGATCCAGTATCCCGAAGGGGTGGTGTTCCCAATCCCGCAGCTGGACCTGAGGTGGTTTCCCTGTTGGCTTTTTCTTCTCAAACCATTTCAAGTATCTTCCTCCTTTTCAAGACATTCCCGGTTGTATTGCCGGGACCTGTCCCATAAACTGGGGTAGGCTAAAATCTAGTCCGCTCCACGCTTCCCGCGAAAAAACCGCCGGAATTTCCGGCGGCAATGGTAGAAGCGAAGTATCGAATGTCATCCATAGCGTGGTCATGTTCTTTTACCACCCGGTCGCCGCCGCTGCCGCTGGTGTCCCAGCGGTACAGGCCGAACTCCCGGATGGCGTCCCGGCAGGGGGAGCAGATGACTAGCTTTCCCTCTTTCAGGAGCCGGGCGGTGAGCCGAATGCCGGAGAGTACATCGTTGTGAGCTTTCCGCACCGGCAGTCCACGCCGCCGCAGTACCTCAATGAAGCTGGCGGCGGAGGGGTCTACTACCACCGCGCCCAGAGGACGGCCCTTGACCAGGGCCTCCAGGTCGTCGGCGTACTCCTGGTCGGTCTTTTGCCTGCGCGCCTGGCGGGAGTTGTAGTAGTACTCCTCCAGCCGGTACCACACCCCGTTTTTCCTCCCCCAAAGTCCCATGGAGGTGGGGTTCACCGTTCCATAGTCGCAGGAGACGTAGAAGGGGCCGCTTACATCCAGGGGGGGTTCCCGCACCAGGTCCTGAGAGAAGAAGTCGTACACCAGACCCTCTGCGTTTACCCACTCTCCCAGCACGAACCGGCGGTAGAAGGCTCCCTGGAACATGGTCCGGTAGCGCTCCAGCATAGCGGGGGAGAGGCTGGGGTTGTCCGTCATGGCAAAGGACAGGCGCAGCGCTTTCTTTTCCTGTGCTTTTTGGATCCACTCCTGGTAAAACCAGTGGGCGGGGCTCTCCGGGTTGCAGGAGAACCACAGCTTGCTCCCCTCCACCGAGCACCGGGCGCACACCTGCTCCACAAAGGAGCGGGGCATCAGGGCCACCTCATCCAGCAGTGCCCCGGCCAGGGTAATGCCCTGTACCAGGGCGGCGGAGCGCTCATCCAGGCCGCCGAACAGATAGAAGGTGTTGCTGCGGTGGCCCATAGTGACGGTGAGCTGATTGCGGGAGGCGCGCTCCCGGCAGGAAAAACCAAGCTGTCTTAAGATAGGCAGCAGGTCGCTGAGGAGATTGCGCCGCACCGAGGGAATGGACTTGCCGCACAGGGCAAAGGTTTTGTCCTGATAGCAGCTCATGGTCCAGCAGAAAAAGGAAAGACCGGTGCACAGAGTCTTGCCGCTGCGCACGGCACCGTCGCAGATGATGGCCTGGCAGTTCCGAAAGGGAGAGCTGGGCCGCCACCAGGTGAGCACCCGCCGCTGTTTTTTGGAGAAGATGAGAGGTTTCATTCCTCCTCATCCTCCATGCGCCGGAAAAGGGAATCCAGCTGCTCCTCTCCGCTGGGGCCGCTCAGCTCCAGCAGCCGCTCCAGGGCCTTCATCCGGTCGGCGAATTTCAGTTCTACCGTTCCGGCACCGCTGCGCCGAAATTCGATCAGGGCGGACAGGTCCAGCTTTCCGATGGCCTCCCGTTCCTCCTCGGGCAGGTAGGCCAGCTTCACCGCGTCGTTCACCCTCGCGCAGGCCAGGGCGCGCATCTGCTCCAGCAGCTGCTCCCGATCCAGCGGTTTCTTGTTTCGTTTCACCACATCCCTCCTCTACCCCAGGGGGGAAGGAGCAAAAAGTTGTACACTTCACGTCACATATGAAAAAACTGAAAAATTTACCGCCATGCTCTGCGGTATAGAAGCCTCTCCGTTGTCACATCCTGTCATCGCATACCACTTGAAACACAGATAGGGAGGCACAGCGATATGAAACGAATCGGTTCCCTGGTGCTGGCGGTGCTTTTGCTCACCGGCACGGCGTCGGCCCAGGAGGCCGCCGCCCAGTCTCCGTTGGAACTGAGTGCGCCGTCAGCGGTGCTTATGGAGAAGGAGACCGGGACGATCCTATATGAGAAAGAGGCCAAACGGCAGATGGAGCCGGCCAGCGTCACCAAGGTCATGACTCTGCTGCTCATCATGGAGGCACTGGACAGCGGCCGCATCAGCCGGGAGGACGTGGTCACCGTCTCGGCCCGGGCCTCGGGCATGGGAGGCTCCCAGGTCTATTTGAAGGAAGGCGAGCAGATGACGGTGGGCGAGCTCATCAAGTGCATCACCGTGGTCTCAGGCAATGACGCCACCGTGGCTATGGCGGAGTATCTGGCGGGAAGTGAGAGCGCCTTTGTCCAGCAGATGAACCAGCGGGCCCAGGAGCTGGGTATGGAGGACACTAACTTTGTCAACTGTACCGGTCTGCCTGCATCCGGCCACGTGACCACGGCCTACGATATTGCCCTCATGTCCCGGGAGCTCATTCTCAACCATCCGGGCATCCGGGAGTATACCACCATCTGGATGGACTCCATCCGGGACGGGGCCTTTGGTCTGACCAATACCAACCGACTGGTGCGTTTCTATGAGGGCGCTACCGGTCTGAAGACGGGTTCCACAGACTCGGCCCTGTACTGTATGTCGGCCACCGCGGAGCGGGACGGCATGGAGCTCATCGCCGTAGTGATGGCCGCTCCCACAGCGGCAGACCGCTTTGAGGACGCCAAGGCCATGCTGGATTACGGCTTTGGGGCGTATACACTTATGCAGGTGTATCCAGAAAGTCCTCTGGCGCCCATTCCGGTGCTGCTGGGTACCGTGGGACAGATCCAGCCTGAGTTGGAGCGGGAGTGCCGGGTGCTGGTGCGCAAGGGAGAAGAGGGAAGCGTTACCACCAAGCTGACCTTGGCCCAGGACCTGGAGGCCCCGGTGGAAGCGGGGCAGAAGGTGGGTGAACTGGAAATTTTGGTCAACGGAGAGACACGGGATACCCTGGCCATAATTTCCAGACAAGAGGTGCAGCGGCTGACCACTGGCGGGATTTTTCAGCGGATGCTGCGCGGTCTGCTGATGGCAGAACAACGATAAAAAACCCCCTGGGGCGGAAGGTTTTTGGGCCTTTCGCCCCAGGGAAACAGGGGTGGGAACAAAATTCCAATTAACACCCTTTTGACTTGACGGTGTACAGACAGTGTTGTATAATTTATATAAATATCGGGGGTTCCGATTTAGAAAGGTTGTCGTTTTCGTTGGGAAAATAGCGAAAAAGACGAGATTGAGGTGATTACTATGGTCAAATATGATACAAAACTATCAGATTATGACCTGTTTTTGGAGCTGGAGGCCTTCTCAGAAGGCCGCAGCTGCCACGCGTGGAGATGCTTCGGCTCCCACCCGGGGCAAAAGGACGGCCAGGACGGATATGTGTTCCGTGTCTGGGCGCCCAATGCCAAGCAGGTTTGCGTCTTTGGTGATTTCAACGGATGGGATGAGAATGCAGCTCCGCTGGAAAAACTGGAAGGCGGAATCTGGCAGGGTTTTGTTCCTGGCTTAAAGCGTTTTGATACATATAAGTACGCGGTACACGGTGCCGACGGCAAGGTGGTGGCCAAGGCTGACCCCTATGCGTTCCACGCCGAGACCCGCCCAGGCAATGCCTCCAAGATCTATGATCTGGAGGAGTATCCCTGGGGCGATCAGGGCTGGCTGGACCACCGGGCGAAAAACGCTCCTTACCGCCGTCCCATGAATATTTATGAATGCCACCTGGGCTCCTGGCGGCGCACCAGGGAGGGGGAGTTCCTCTCCTACCGGGATACTGCCCAGTATCTGGTGCCCTATGTGAAAGAGATGGGCTATACCCATGTGGAGCTGCTCCCCGTGATGGAGCACCCCCTGGATGCCTCCTGGGGCTATCAGGTCACCGGCTACTTTGCCGCCACCAGCCGCTTCGGTACCCCTGATGATTTGAAGTACCTCATTGACCAGCTGCATCAGGCCGGCGTGGGTGTCATCCTGGACTGGGTGCCCGCCCACTTCCCACGGGACGCCTTTGGCCTGTACCACTTTGACGGCGGCCCCACCTATGAGTACGCCGACGCCCGTAAGGGCGAGCACCCCGACTGGGGTACCCAGGTCTTTGATCTGGGCCGCAGTGAGGTGCGTTCCTTCCTGTTCTCCAACGCCATGTTCTGGCTGGAGGAGTACCACGCCGATGGCCTGCGGGTGGACGCGGTGTCCTCCATGCTCTATCTGGACTATGGCCGGCAGGACGGGGCCTGGATGCCCAACATCCACGGCGGCAAGGAGAACCTGGAGGCCATCGAGTTCTTCCAGAAGCTGAATACCGCCATTTTTGCCGCCCATCCCGATGTGCTGATGATCGCCGAGGAGTCCACCGCCTGGCCCAAAGTGACCCATCCGGTGAGCGACGGCGGCCTGGGTTTCAACTTCAAGTGGAACATGGGCTGGATGAACGACATCTGCCATTACATCAAGCTGGACCCCTACTTCCGGCAGTTTAATCATCGGGATATCACCTTCTCCCTGATGTACGCTTTCTCGGAAAACTACATTCTGCCTCTGTCTCATGACGAAGTGGTCCATATGAAGGGCTCCTTCCTGGGCAAGATGCCTGGGGACAACGCGGAGAAATTCGCCGGTGTTCGGGCCTTCTATACCTACATGCTCACTCACCCCGGCAAGAAGCTCACCATTATGGGTACCGAGCTGGGTCAGTGGAACGAGTGGCACTATGAGTATTCGCTGGACTGGCACCTGCTCCAGTATGAGCCCCACCGCCAGATCCACCAGTTCTTCAAGGCGGCCAACGCCATGTACCTGGAACAGACCGCGCTTTGGGAGCAGGATGACTCCTGGCAGGGCTTCCAGTGGCTGTGTGCCGACGACAACACCGCCAATACTGTGGCCTTCCTGCGCTGGGATCGGGAAGGAAGACCCCTGGTGGTGGTGGCAAACTTCTCTCCCATCCATCGCAAGGGTTATCAGGTAGGTCTGCCCTTCCCGGGCACCTGGGCGCCGGTGTTCAACACCGATGCCGAGGAGTTCGGCGGCGCGGGCCTGGGCGACACCGCCCCCATCAAGAGTGTGGACATCCCATGCCACGATCAGGAGCAGTCCATGACCATTGATCTGCCGCCCATGTCGGTGATGATCTATCGCTGCACTCGCCGCGCTCCCGTGCGCAAGAAGAAGGACAGCGAGAAGGCGGGAGAGAAGAAAACTTCGGGAAAGGTTAAGAAGCCGGAAGGCGCAAAGGACGCGGGGACCGCCGCCAAAAAGACCCAGGCGATCAAGACCGTGAAAAAGAAAGACGATCAGGCGTAAGCCTCTCGCCTGCGCTTCTTTCGCAGAAGGCGGACCTTTAAAATATAACAGAGGTGAATGAGAGTATGAAAAAAGAAGTCGTGGCCATGCTTTTGGCTGGCGGTCAGGGCAGCCGTCTGTATGCCCTTACCAGCCATGTGGCCAAGCCTGCCGTCCCTTTTGGCGGCAAGTACCGCATCATCGATTTTCCCCTGTCTAACTGCGTCAATTCCGGTATTGATACCGTTGGCGTGCTGACCCAGTACCGTCCTCTGGAGCTCAACAGCTACATTGGCTCCGGTCAGCCCTGGGACCTGGACCGGTCCGACGGCGGCGTGCACATCCTGCCCCCTTACATGCGTGAGGGCGACCAGGGCACCTGGTATAAGGGCACGGCCAACGCCATCTATCAGAATATCGGATTCCTGGATATGTATGATCCCGAGTATGTGGTCATCCTCTCCGGCGACCATATCTATAAGATGGACTACTCCGACATGGTGTACTTCCACAAGAAGACCCAGGCGGCCTGTACCATCTCCGTGCTGGAGGTCACCCTGGAAGAGGCCACCCGTTTCGGCATCATGAACGTGGATGAGAACGATCAGGTCTACGAGTTTGAGGAAAAGCCCAAGCATCCCAAGAGCACTCTGGCCTCCATGGGCATCTATGTGTTCACCTGGAAGAAGTTGCGTCAGTACCTCATCGATGACGAGGCCGATCCCAACTCCTCCAACGACTTCGGTAAGAACATCATCCCCAACATGCTCGCCGCCGGCGAGAAGCTGATGACCTACCGCTTCCATGGTTACTGGAAGGACGTGGGCACCATCAACTCCCTGTGGGATGCCAACATGGATATGCTGGCCATCAACAGCGGCATCAGCATGTATGATAACAGCTGGCCCATCTATGCCCGTACTCCCGTCAAGCCTCCCCATGTCACCGGTCCCAACGCTCAGGTGTCCCACTCTCTGGTCACCGGCGGCTGCCGCGTGGACGGCGTGGTGGAGAACTCGGTGCTCTTTAACTCCGTCACCGTGGAGGAGGGAGCCGATATCCAGTACTCCATCCTGATGCCCGGCGCCGTGGTCAAGAAGGGCGCTGTGGTGTCCTACGCCATCGTGGCGGAGGGCGCGGTCATTGAGGAGGAGGCCACCGTGGGCGCGCCGCCCTCGGACGACCCCGATTGGGGCATTGCCGTGGTGGCCGGTGGAGTCACCGTTGGCCCCAAGGCCGTGATCAAACCCAGCGCTATGATTCGTGAAGATGTGAAAGGAGGTGAGCAGGCGTGAACGATCTGCACGGAATTGTCTTCGCTTGCCGCTCTGATGCCAATCTGGGGGAGCTGACCCGTCCTCGCAACACCTGCTCCCTGCCCTTCGGCGGCCGTTACCGCCTGATTGATTTCATGCTCTCCAACTACGTCAACGCCGGTATCACCGACGTGGGCATTATCGTTCACCAGAGCTATCAGTCCCTGCTGGACCACGTGGGTTCCGGTAAGGATTGGGACCTGAGCCGCAAGCACGGCGGCCTGCGTATCCTGCCTCCCTTCGGCTATGCTGAGCGGGGCGGCGAGTATAAGGGCAACATGGACGCCCTGGCCGGTGTGGCTGACTACCTGGAGAATATCCGCCAGGATTACGTGATCCTGGCCTGGGGCGACATGGCGGTGAACCTGCCTGTGGCCGAGGTCTTCCAGCAGCACCTGGATTCCGGCGCCGATGTGACCATGGTCTGCACCCCCACCCTGAAGGGTGCTCCCCGCTTCTCCGAGTACGTGGAAGTGGACGAGACCGGCCGCGTCACCGACCTGTCGGTCCACCCTGTGGCCGCTGACAAGACTCTGGAGAGCCTGGAGGTCTACATCCTCTCCAAGAAGCTGCTCATGGATATGGTGGACTACTGCGCCGCCCATGACATCTACAATTTCAGCCGCGGTGTGCTCCAGCCCCGCCTGAAGACCCTGAAGCTCATGTCCTATGTGCATAAGGGGTATGTGGCCCGCTTCCAGTCGGTGAGCGGCTACTTTGAGCGCTCCATGGATCTGCTGGATCCTGAGGTGCGGGATGAGCTGTTCAACCCCGCCCGTCCCATCCGGACCAAGGACCGCTCCAACCCCTCTACTTACTATGGCCCCGAGGCCAAGTCCAACCACTCTCTGGTGGCCGACGGCTGCCGCATTGAGGGTGAGGTGGAGAATTCCATCATCTTCCGCGGCGTGACCATTGAAAAGGGCGCCCGGGTGTCCAACAGCGTGCTGATGCAGGGTACCGTGGTTAAGAGCGGCGCCTCGCTGGCTTACGTCATCGCGGACAAAAACGTTACCGTCAATCAGGACCGCATGCTGATGGGCCACTTTACCTATCCTCTGGCCATCGCGAAGGAATCGGTCGTGTAAGCTGAGTAAAACTCCATCACGCCGGGGGCCGGGCGGAGTACCGCCCGGCTTTCCGGGGATGGAGTTTGCTTGTTCTTAATATCTGGAACTGGGAAAGGGGAACTGATATGAAAATTTTATTTGCCTCCTCCGAGGTGGCCCCGTTTATTAAAACCGGCGGTCTGGCCGATGTGGCCGGCTCTCTGCCCAAGGCTCTGGCCCAGGCGGGTCATGAGGTCAAGGTAATTCTCCCCCTGTACGAGGGCATCGGCGGCGAGTGGCGCAGCCAGATGACCTTCCTGAAGTATTTCAACGTCACCCTGTCCTGGCGGCAGGTTTACTGCGGCGTGTTCTCTCTGGAGCGCGACGGCGTGACCTACTGGTTCGTGGACAACGAGTACTATTTCAAGCGCTGGCAGCTCTACGGTCACTTCGATGACTGTGAGCGCTTCGCTTACTTCTCCCGGGCCGTCATCGAGGCTCCCGGCCAGCTGGACTTCTGGCCCGACGTGATCCACTGCAACGACTGGCAGACCGCTCTGGTGCCCATCTATCTGCTGGAGGAGAAGTACCGTATTCCTCAGCTGGGCCGGGCCAAGAGCGTGTTCACCATCCACAACATCGAGTATCAGGGCCGCTACGGCGACCAGGTGCTGGAGGATGTCATCGGTCTGGACAAGAGCTACTTCAATGAGGGTATGCTGGCCTACCACGACGACGTGAACCTGATGAAGGGTGCCATCATGGCCTCTAACTTCGTCACCACCGTTTCTCCCACCTACGCCAATGAGCTGAAGATCCCCTTCTATGCCCACGGTATGGACGGTGTCATCAATCAGCAGAGCGGCAAGGTCCAGGGTATCCTCAACGGCATCGATATGGATCTGTACAACCCCGCCACCAATCCCGGTCTGGCCTCCAACTTTACCGCGGATGATCCCGTGGAGGGCAAGCTGGCCTGCAAGCTGGCTCTGCAGCGTGCAGTGGGCCTGCAGGAGAACGCAGATGTGCCTATCATTGCCTGTATCTCCCGTCTGGTGGGCCACAAGGGCTTCTCCCTGGTCACTGACGTGCTCCACCAGATCATGGGCATGAACGTGCAGATGGTGGTGCTGGGCACCGGCGACTGGCAGTTTGAGGAGGCCTTCCGCAATGCTCAGCAGCAGTATCCCGGCCGTTTCTCCGCGCAGATCACCTATTCCGGACCTCTGTCCACCATGATCTACGCCGGCGCGGATCTGTTCCTCATGCCCTCGGTGAGCGAGCCCTGCGGCCTGAGCCAGATGATCGCCATGCGCTACGGCACTGTGCCCATCGTCCGGGAGACCGGCGGCCTGAAGGATACCGTGTTCCCCTATAACAAGTTCACCGGCGAGGGCCGCGGCTTTACCTTCACCGATATCAACGCCAATGACATGCTCTGGGTCATTCGCGAGGCCGTGGACCTCTATTACAACAATAAGGAAGCCTGGCGCGGCCTTCAGAAGGAAGGCATGACCGCCGACTTCAGCTGGGATCATTCGGCCCAGCAGTATCTGGATATCTATCAGCGCATCCAAGGTTAAGCAAGCAATTTGGTCAGCCGGGCGGACAGAAATGTCCGCCCGGTTTTTTTGCCTGCACACAGAAAAAAGCACCGGTTTTCCACCGAATTTTGCACAAGCAAAATCACCGTTTCCAAGGCGGCAAACCCTTCTCCCATAAGCATTTCCGCCAAACTTTTCGGAATCACTGGCATTTTTAGGGAAGGAGCGCTCTGCGCATTTGACGTGGGTACGGGAGTATGGTAAAATATGTCCCGTGCCGCACCTGCGGCAGGAAAAATGCTATTAAGAATTTTGATACGGGAGGCAACATCATGGCTGAATATACTAAGGCCCAGCTTACCGAACTGATTATCGGGAAACTTCACCGCAATTTTGGACGGGACGTAGAAGACGCCACCCCTAACCATATGTTTAAGGCCTGTGCTCTGGTGCTGCGGGACATCATGTCCGGCCACCAGATGAATACCAGCAACCAGGTGTGGGAGGGCCAGGAGCGCCAGGTCCACTACCTGTCCCTGGAGTTCCTGATGGGCCGCTCTCTGGAGAAGAACGCCTACAACCTGGGTATTCTGGATACTTTGAAGGAGGCTCTGGAGGGGCTTGGCTTCTCTGCCTCCGATCTGTTTGAGATCGAGCCCGATGCCGGTCTGGGCAACGGCGGCCTTGGCCGTCTGGCTGCCTGCTATCTGGACTCCATGACCACCCTGGAGATCCCCGCCACCGGCTATTCCATCTGCTACGAGCTGGGTATCTTCAAGCAGAAGATCGTGGACGGCAAGCAGGTGGAGCAGGCCGACAACTGGCTGGGCCTGGGCGACGCCTGGCTCATCCCCAAGATGGATGAGACCGAGGAGGTCCGGTTCGGCGGCAAGATCGTGGACCACTGGGATGACAAGGGCCACAACCACCCCGAGCATGTGGGCTACACCACCGTGCTGGCCATTCCCCGCGATATGGAAATTGCCGGCTACAAGACCAACCACACCAACGTGCTGCGCCTGTGGGACGCCAAGAGCCCGGTGCCCGTGGATATGTCCCTGTACTCCCGCGGCGAGTATCTGAAGGCGGTAGAGCAGCAGGCCATGGCTGAGGTCATTGCCAAGGTGCTGTATCCTGACGACAACCACTACGAGGGCAAGTCTCTGCGTCTGAAGCAGCAGTACTTCTTCGTTTCCGCCACCGTACAGTCCATCGTGCGCAAGCACCGCGCTCAGTACGGCACTCTGCGTAACTTCCATGAGAAGCACGTCATCCAGATCAACGACACCCATCCCACTCTGGTCATCCCCGAGCTCATGCGCATTCTGCTGGACGTGGAGGGCTACAGCTGGGACGAGGCCTGGAATATTGTCACTCACACCGTGGCCTACACCAACCACACCGTGCTGGCCGAGGCTCTGGAGCGCTGGCCTCAGGGGCTCATCGAGACCCTGCTGCCCCGTATCTGGCAGATCCTCAAGGAGATCGCTGCCCGCTATCAGCGTCAGCTGGAGCAGCACTTCGGCGGCGATATGAACAAGGTCTCCAAGATGGCTATCATCTGGAACGGCGAGGTCCGTATGGCCAACCTGTGCATCTGCGCCTGCTATGCCGTCAACGGCGTGTCCGCGCTGCACTCTGAGATCCTGAAGAAGGACGTGTTCCACGACGCGTACACCATGCATCCCGAGCAGTTCAAGAACGTGACCAACGGCATTGACCACCGCCGCTGGCTGTCCCAGATCAACCCCAAGCTGGACGCTCTGGTGCGTGAGTGCACCGGCGGCGATGACTATCTCCTCCACCCCGACGCGATCCTGGGCCTGGAGAAGTACAAGAACGACAAGGCCGTGCTGGAGCGCCTGGAGGCCATCAAGAAGGAAAATAAGCGCCGCTTTGCCTCCTATCTGGCTCGGGAGAGCGGTGTCATGCTCAATACCGACGCCATCTTTGACGTTCAGGTCAAGCGCCTGCACGAGTATAAGCGTCAGCTGCTGAACGTGCTGCACATCGTACACCTCTATAATCAGCTGCGGGATAACCCCAACATGGAGTTTACTCCCCAGACCTTCCTGTTTGGCGCCAAGGCGGCTCCCGGCTATCATGTTGCCAAGCGGATCATCCAGCTCATCAACTCCCTGTCCGCTCAGATCAATGCCGATCCCATCTGCAAGGATAAGCTGCAGGTGGTCTTCCTGGAGAACTACCGCGTCTCCCTGGCTGAGAAGCTGATGCCCGCCAGCGAGCTGTCTGAGCAGATCTCTACCGCCGGCAAGGAGGCCAGCGGCACCGGCAACATGAAGTTCATGATGAACGGCGCGCTGACCATCGGCACCCTGGACGGCGCCAATGTGGAGATGCACCAGAAGCTGGGCGACGAGAACATCTTCCTGTTCGGTCTCACCGCCGACCAGGTGACCTCCATGAAGGCCAATGGCTATCATCCTCAGGACTACTACCACCAGAATGGCGACCTGAATCGGGTCATCGACCAGATCTCCGCCGGTTTTGCCGACAAGGAGTCCTATGCCGATCTGATGGACCGTCTGCTGCGCAGCGCCGGAGGCAGCCCCGCCGACGACTATATGCTGCTGGCTGACTTCGATAGCTATCGTCAGGCCCACTGCCGTGCTCTGGAGACCTACGCTGACCAGCAGCGCTGGAATCAGATGTCCCTCATCAACATCGCGCGCTCCGGCATCTTTGCTGCCGACCGCTCTATCCGCGACTATGCCCGGGATATCTGGCACGTGCCCACCCGCGACTGATTCATTTCCCCTCGATAAAAATAAGGTCCGCTTTTGCGGACCTTATTTTTTGTCTGCTCTTGCCAAAATGGGGGAAATGCACTACAATAAAGTAGAAAAGAAGCGGACTGCCAGCTAGAAATAGCTGTCAGAATAGAATCATTTGCAGGAGGAAAAGGTTATGGTTTCCATTGCTTCGGATCATGGCGGCTATCGCCTGAAAGAACATATCAAAGCGTATTTGACGGCCAAGGGCATCAGTGTGCTGGACTGCGGCTGTGACAGCTTGGACAGCTGCGACTACCCCGTTTTCGGAAAGGCAGCGGCCCAGGCGGTAGCTGACGGCCGCTGCGAAAAGGGTATTGTGATCTGCACCACCGGTATCGGCATCTCCATCTGTGCCAATAAGGTCAAGGGAATCCGCTGCGGCTTGTGTAGCGATCCTTTATCGGCTGAATTAACGCGCAAGCATAACAATGCCAACATGCTGGCCATGGGTGCGGGGATCATTGGCCCCAATATGGCTGAGCGCATCGTGGATGTGTTCCTCTCCACTGAATTTGAGGGAGGCCGCCACGCTCGCCGGGTTGGCCTGATGATGGATATCGAAAACGAGCAGTAACATAAAAAATCCTGGCGACCTTGGTCGCCAGGATTTTTTTATGTTAGGGAAATCGCAATTGCTGGAGAGTTAGGACCAGTCGTAGGTGACGGTAAACTCCTTAGAACCGCCGTCCTCAAAGGTGACGGTCACAGTGATCTCCATGCTGTCGCCGCTGGTGCAGCTGGCCAGAGTATCGTCCTTAGTAAAGGTCAGCTCCAGGTTGGGGTCAGAGTAGGAGACAGTAGCCTCGGTGTCGGTGCCCACAGCGGACTCGGCATAGGTGCCAGTGCCGGTGGCCTTGACGGAGGAGATCTTAGAGGAGATATCCAGACCAGCGGGGGCGATGGTCAGCTTCACGCCGGCAGCAGCCAGGCCGCTGGAGGAAGTGGCATCATCCACGGTCACAGTGTCGCTGAGGTAAACAGCAGTCAGGGTGATGTTGCCCTGCACGTTGGCAATCACGTCGCCAGCGGCGTACAGGTTGCCCTCGCCGTCAGACCAACCCAGGAACTGGTGGCTGCCGTAGGTGGGCTCAGTGCCGCTGATGGTAAAGTCCTTGCCCTGAACGGCAGTAGCCTCCTGGGGAGCGCCGGAACCGGAGCCGGCGGAGTAGGTCACCTTGTAGTTGGCGGGAGCCACGTTGCCGGAAACCTCCTGGATAAACACGGCCTTCACAGCGCCGTCCTTCAGGATAACGGTGGCCAGGTCGTTGGCGTCGGTCTTGATGCCGTTGATGGTGCCCACAGTCAGGTCCTTGCCGTCGTACTTCACAACCAGAGCGTTATCCTGGAAGCTGTAGTAGCTGAAGCCCTGGTTCTCGTTACCAAAGCCGACCACGCCATTCTCCACGCGCTTGGTACCATCGTTGACGGAAGCGATCTCGCTGGTGTACAGGTTGACCTTGGTGACCAGGCCATTGGCGTCCATGGAGTAGCTCTTCACGGAGAAGATGCCCTCAGCCTTCAGGGTGGAGGCAGCAGCAGAACTCTTCTTCACGTCCAGAGTGGTGACCTTGCCGTCGACCACAGCGTCAAAGGTGTAGTACTCGCCGCGGTTGTCCTTGTTCTCGGCGGCGGAAGCATCGCCCACCACGAAGGTAACCTGCTCGGCGGTGTTGCTCTCCAGCACGGCGGACTCAATGTAAACCACCTTGGCCATGTTGGAGGAGCTCTTAAAGACGACAGTCTTGGTGGTGCTGTTGTCGTCGCTGATGTTGGGTACGTTCTGGATACCGGTGTAGATCACGTAGTCATCGCCGTCCTTGACCTGGAAGATGGTCTGGCTGTTGGCGTAGACAGTGGCGCCGTTGAT
Organism: Flintibacter sp.; assembly: GCF_046973065.1. NCBI lineage: Bacteria > Bacillati > Bacillota > Clostridia > Eubacteriales > Flintibacter > Flintibacter sp. Next base: position 27,353 of record NZ_JBKVXZ010000050.1, read on the forward strand.
AGTCATAGCGGCCTTAGGTGGCATCCTTCAGGTTGTTGGCGGTGTAATTGGAGAGAACACCGGTATCATAGGTCAGAGTAGCAGAGGAGTCATACTTGGTGCCATCCACAGTGACAGCAGTCACATTGGAACCATTGGCACTGAACTTGCTGATCTCTACGTTGGACATGATCTCCACATCAGAGATAGTCTGGATCTCATTGTCAGCATAGGTCACCAGGACAAAGTCATCCTTGGCAATGTCGGCAACGTTGAAGTCCTCGCCGGAAACGGTCTCAGTACCAGAGATGCCATAGATCTCGAAGGTAGCCTTGTCCTTGCTCTCACTGTAGTCAGCGGTAGCCTGAGCCAGGTAGGTGTTGATAACAGTAACAACAACTTCCTCGGCGTCGGAG
>NZ_JBKVXZ010000051.1:0-26717 GCF_046973065.1 Flintibacter sp.
TCCCCGGCCTGTCTTACCTGGACGAGCGGCGCTATCAGCTGCTGCTGCTCAACTCCATTTTGGGCGGCGGCTGCTCCTCCCGACTGTTTCAGCAGCTGCGGGAACAGCGGGGATTGTGTTACTCCGTGTATTCCTACGTCTCCGACCACGCCGACACCGGCTTTCTGGGTATCTACACCGGCCTGAGCCGGGAGCAGGAGGAGCCCGCCCTGGAGACGGTGCGCGCCATCGTCTCCCAGCTGGCGGACCATGGTCCCTCCCAGGAGGAGCTGGACCGGGCCCGGGAACAGGCCAAGGCCAACATTCTCATGGGGCTGGAGTCGGTCCAGGCCCGCATGAGCCACCTGGGCAGTTCCATGCTGCTCTATGGCCGGGTGCGGGAGCCGGAGGAGCTGCTGGCGGCCTACGACCAGGTCACCCGGGAGGACCTGCGCACCCTCAGCCAAGAGATCTTCACCTTCCCCCGGGCCTCCCTGTCCGCGGTGGGCCGGGTGCGCTCCGGCGAAGAGTACGCCAACTGGCTGGAACACGGCACCTTTTAACCTGTCATATACAAAACAAGGCCGCCCAGATGGGCGGCCTTGTTCGTTATAAGCGGTCTCCGGCGGTCAGGCGGCCCTGGATGAGGCGGCTGACCGTCTGGGCCAGGAAGGACACTCCGGGCAGGCGCACCACCTCCCGGCCGTAGATCTGCCGGGCGGCGGGCAGTTCCCGCTCCCCACCGGTGTAGATGCACACCACCTCCACCCCCTTCTTCCGCAGAGCCGCCGCCTCCTGGGCGGCATCCTTCACCCCCAGCACCCCGCTGTAATCCCGGTTTCCGTGGAGCAGGCTGTTGCTGGGGATTTTTTGGTCGTCATTGGGGCTGGCGTCGGAGAGGACGATGAGCAGCCGCCGGCCTTCCTCCTTGTTCCGGTCCAACAGCCAGCCCATGGCCCGCAGGGCCAGGCCGTCCCGGTTCCATCCGGCAGCGGCGTAGTCAAAGATCTTTTCATCCGTTCCCTTATCCTGGTAGTCCCGATAGACACGCAGTACCGTGCAGCCGCTGACGCTGCAAAAGGAGCTCACCCGCACCGGGATCTGGCACCGGCCCAGGCTGGCAGCGATGAGGTAGGCCTGGGCGGCCAGATTCTCCTGCTGGCCGTTCTGGGAGGCCGAGCCGTCCAGCAGCAGGTCCACCCACAGTTCCCCCGGCTCCCGGGTCTGGCGGCGGGTAAAGATCTGCTCCTCCCCCAGGGCTGCGCCCCGCCAGGCCGTCTGAGGCCGAAGGCTGCCCCACCGGCTGGGGCTGTCGTCCTCCTCCCGCTGGAGCAGGAGGGTATTCTCCAGCGCTTGGGACAGTCTGGCCATAGCCAGGCGGTATTGTCCCTTGTGTTCTTCAAAATAGGCGCGGTTTTTCTGCCGCTGGAGCTCAAACAGGGCCCGCTCCCGGGCGCATGCCCCCTTTACCGGGCGAGAGATGGGCTCCCCCTTGGTGAAGTGGAGGCGGCAGTTCCGGTGGTCTCCGGTGCACAGTTCCTGCTCTGCCTGGGCCAGCTCTCCCGGGGAGAGCAGACTGGCCCCGAAGCATCCCTCTACATAGTCCCGCAGCACCCGCTCTCGGGTCTTGGTCTGCCAGAAGGGGCTCAGCCGCTTTTTCCCCAGCAGGCCGCCTCCCTGGCCCTTGCTCTCTCCCGGGCCGCTGAGCCGCCTCAGGGCGTCTCCCCGGTTCCGGCCGGGCTGCCAGGCGGCAAAAAAGCTGCGGTCCACCCGGCTGCTGCCCAGCTGGTCCAACGTGCTGCGCCGGGGACGGCGGTACCACCGGTACAGCAGGTCCTCCACCCCCTGGCGCACCTGATCCCCGCTCCAGGTTTGAGGAAATTCCAGTTGGTCCAGCACAGCCTTCTCACGGGAGCTCTCCCGGTGGGGCTGATCCAAAGCCCGTGCCCACCAGCACCCCCGCAGGCTCTCCCCCTCATTCCGGTCCTGGGGCGCGGGGAGCCGGGCCAAAGCCTGAGCGGCGTAGTCCCGGCGCAGCGCTTGGAGCGCAGGGCGCTCCTCCTGCCACCGCAGGGCGAGACAGCGCTCCAGCCCCATCCACAGCAAGTCGCTGTACAGCGCTCCCCGGGCGCTGCCCTCAAAGGAGCGCAGCAGGGGCTCCAGAGTCTCCTGCCACCCCTCCCGCTGGGCCAGGCCCACAATGGTGTTCAGGTACACCGGCGCCCGGCCATCCGGCCCTATGGCCCGGTACCAGGGGTGCAGTTGGTAGTCCCCCGCTCCGTTCCACACCTGGTTGTCCGCCCGACGCGCCTCCATCTCCCGGCAATCCATCTCAGTCCTCCATCAGCTGGCCCCGGCATGCTTCCCGGGGGATACGGGCGGCAATCACATCGGCGGCCAGCTGCCGCTCGTAGGGGTCAAAGGCCTTGTTCACCAGCCCCAGCTCCAGAGCCTGCCCGGCGGTGAGGCCATGCTCGATAAGCCGCAGAGCGGCCAGCAGTCCACGCAGATCCAGGGTACGGGTGGAGATTTCCCCGCTCTGGCACTTGTCCCGCAGGTCCTGGAACAGGGCGGCAAACTGCCCCACCCACTTGCTTTTTAGATGGGGGAAGGCCCGGCGCAGCAGCTTTTCCAGGTCCTCCTGGGCGATCACCGGCATATCCACCACCGCAAAGCGGGACACCAGGGCCTCGTTGAGCTCCCGGGTGCCGGCGTAGCCGTAGTTCATGGTGCCGATAAACCGGGCGGCATCGTCCAGAGGGACAGGGCGGTAGCCCGGCACGTCAAGGACCCGGCGGAAATCCAGGGCGGCGTGGAGCACGGCCAGGGCCTCATTTTTGGCCATATTCACCTCGTCCAGTACGCCAAAGCCCCCCAGGCGGGCACACTGGCACACCGGTCCCTCCCGGAACACCACCTCGCCCTCCTTCAGGGTGTCTGCCCCGATGAGGGAAGCCGCGTCGATATTCACATACATGGAAACGTTCCACACGGGACGCCCAAAGGCGGCGGCCAGATTTTCCGCCAGCACGTTTTTTCCCGTGGCCTTTGGGCCGGAGAGGAGCAGGTTTTCCCCGCACAGCAGAGCGGTGGCCGCGGCCTGCCATACCTCCCGGCCGTAGTACAGCAGCTTGGGCCGGATCAGCCGTCCCTGTGCCTCCTGGGGCACCGGGTGCTCCGCCCGAAAGGCCCGAATGGCCTCCAGCAGCCCCCGGTCTATCCCCTCCTGTTCCAGTTCCTCAAAGAGCTCCATGCTCCTCGCCTCCTGATTTGCTCTTCGTGATCTCCCGCACATGGAGGACTGGCTCTTCCACCGTAAAGCGCACCTCCAGCCCTCCGAAGGCCATGCCGTACACCCGCTCCGGGTCGTGCTGATAGGTGGGGCGTGGGTCCTGGGCCAGCACGCCGATCAGCGCCTCCCGCAGTTCCTCCGGCACCTGAGCGAGCAGTTCCGGGGGGATATCCACCTCCAGGGTGGCCTCCTTGGGCGCGCTGGCAAAGCCTCCCACCGCCTGGGGACGGCAGTCGGCGTAGGGAATATAGGGCTTGATATCATAGATGGGACTGCCATCCATCAGATCGGCCCCGGTGACATGGATCACCGGCCCCTGAGGGGTGTGCAGCTCCACCCCTTCCAGCCCCACGCAGCTCAGCCCGATGGGATTGGGACGGAAGGGAGAGCGGGTGGCAAAGACCCCCATGCGGGTATTGCCCCCCAGACGAGGCGGGCGCACCGTGGGCGACCAGTCCTTGCGCACCGCCTGGGAAAACTGCCAGATAAGCCACAGGTGGGAAAATCCCTCCAGCCCCCGCAGAGCATCGGGATTGCGGTACTCCGGCTCAAAGACAATGGTGGCTTTCAGCTCCTCCACCAGACCGCTCTGCCGGGGGATACCAAACTTGGTGGGAAAGTCGCTGTGGATGCGGGCGATAATATGCAAGGCACTCTGTTCTGCCATGGTAAACTCCTTTTCTATTCACAGGCCGGGACGGTTTTCCCGCCCCGGGCGTTTGATCTGCCTCCATTGTACCGAGTCTCTTCTGGGATTGCAAGGACTACCAGGTGGCCATTCCCCACCGGCCGGACGCATGTTTGGACGCATACACCAGGCCCAACGCCGCCTTCTCTGGTGCTGACAGATACCCGCTGTTGTGCTATTCTTTTAGTTAGATTTAAAGTTTTTGCGGTATGCTGAACATCATAGACTTCTTACCATCTGGAAGGAGGCGCGTAAAGATGCGCATTCTGCTTGCTGAGGATGAACGTTCCCTGTCCCGGGCGGTCATTGCCCTACTGGAAAAAAACAATTACTCCGCCGATGCGGTTTATGACGGCCAGGAGGCCCTGGAGTACCTGGAGGCGGGAAACTACGACGCCCTCATCCTGGATCTGATGATGCCGAAAATGGATGGACTGACGGTGCTGCGCACCCTGCGGGAGCAGGGCAACCCCATTCCGGTGCTGATCCTCACCGCCAAATCCGAGGTGGACGACAAGGTGCTGGGGCTGGACACCGGCGCCAACGACTACCTCACCAAGCCCTTCTCCACCCAGGAACTCATGGCCCGCATCCGCGCCATGACCCGCAGCCAGACCGGAGGACAGGTTACCAGCCGCCTCACCTTCGGCAACATCACCCTGGATCAGGCCACCTTTGAGCTCTCCTCCCCTGCGGGCAGCTTCCGCCTGGCCAACAAGGAGTTTCAGATGATGGAGATGCTCATGCGCAATCCCAGGCAGATCATCCCCACCGAGCGCTTTCTGGAGCGGATCTGGGGCTATGACAGCGAGGTAGAACTGAGCGTGGTGTGGGTGTACATCTCCTACCTGCGTAAAAAGCTCTCTGCCCTGCGCTCCAACATCCAGATCAAGGTCACCCGGAACGCAGGCTATTCTTTGGAGGGACCGGTATGATTAAAAAGCTGCGGGCCAAGCTCATTCTGGCCTGTATGTTCTCTCTGGCTGTGGTGCTGCTGGTCATTCTGGGCGGTGTCAATCTGATGAGCTATCAGAAAGTGGTCTCCGACGCCGACACCGTGCTGTCTCTGCTGGCGGCCAATGACGGCGCATTTCCCAAGCTTCGCGCTCCCCAGGAGGAAAAGGACGAGGGCTACTTTGCCCCCTTTGGCACGCCGGGAGGCAAGCCGAACCTGTTCAACCAGCGGATCATGTCTCCCGAAACCCCCTACGAGTCCCGTTTCTTCTCCGTTTTGCTGGGGGAGGACGGTCAGGCGGTAGAGACGGACACAGGCCAGATTGCCGCCGTGGACGCAGAGCAGGCCACCGACTACGCCCAGAAAGCAGCCGCGTCCGGAAAGACCTCCGGATTTTTGGATGACTACCGCTTTCTGGTCCAGAATGAGTCTGGAGGCATACGGGTCATTTTTCTGGACTGCGGCCGCAGTCTCTCCTCCTTCCGCACCACCCTGCTGGCCAGCGTATCTCTGGCTGTGCTGGGACTGGCAGCGGTGCTGTTCTTACTGCTGATCCTGTCCCGGCGCATTGTGCGCCCCATGGCAGAGAGCTATGAGAAGCAGCGCCAGTTCATTACCGACGCAGGCCACGAGCTGAAAACCCCCATGACCATCATCAGCGCAGACGCCGATCTGGCCGAGATGGAGTGCGGAGAAAACCAGTGGCTTACCGATATCCGCCGCCAGGCCCAGCGTCTGACCGCCTTGACCAACGACCTCATCTACCTCTCCCGCATGGAGGAGGAGCAGCCTAAACTGCAGTATATCGACTTTCCCATCTCCGACGTGGTGGAGGAGATGGCCCAGTCCTTTGCCGCTCCCGCCCGCAGCCAGGACAAGGACTTTCAGGTACAGGTGCAGCCCATGCTCTCCTTTAAGGGGGATGAGAAGGGGATCCGCCAGCTGGTCTCCATTCTGCTGGATAACGCCCTAAAATATTCTCCCCCCGGCGGACAGCTGGCGCTGCGCCTGGAAAAGCAGGGGCGCAATCTGCTGCTTACCGTATCCAACACCTGTGCTCAGCTCATGGAGCAGGACAAGCTCCCCCATCTGTTTGACCGCTTCTACCGCACCGACCAGTCCCGCAACAGTCAAAGCGGCGGCTACGGTCTGGGGCTGTCCATTGCAAAGAGTATCGTCTCGGCCCACAAGGGCAAAATTCGGGCCGAGAGCCCCGACGGAACACAGCTGACAATACAGGTTACATTGGCCGCCGGATAAGGCGGCCAATTTTTTTGCTCTTTTTTAAGTTGGCTTAGGGTTAACAGGGTATTCTGGTTCCAGAATGATCCACCACCTTCGGTGCGGAACAGAAAGGAGACCCGCTATGTATCACGATCGCTTTGACGCCCCTCTTGACCAGGAGCAAGGCCATTCTTCTCTTCCCATCAAACATGACGCACTGGCTTCCCACAAAAACCAGCGCAGCAAGCTTCGCCGCCTCTCCGGCCGCGTGGCCTCCCTGCTACTCAGCGGCGCTCTGCTGGGCGGCGCAGCTGCCGGCTCCTTCTATGGCGTAAACCAGCTTCTGCCCGACTCCTCCAATGGCCAGACGGTCTCGGCCCAGACTACATCCGGGGTGCTCACCTCTCTGGGCAGCACCTCCGGCACATCCACACGCTACGGCATGGACGTCTCCGACGTGGCGGAGAGCGCCCTGCCCGGCGTAGTGGCCATCACCAACATCTCCGTGCAGGAGGTGCGCAGCTACTTTAACCGCTTTGGTCCCAATGGAGCGGGCCAGTCCCAGATGGAGGAGACCACCAGCTGCGGCTCCGGCGTTATTTTCTCCATGGATGACACCTACCTCTATATTGTCACCAACCAGCATGTGGTGGACGGCGCCACCACCCTCTCGGTGAGCTTTGTGGACAACGCAGTCTGTGAGGCCCAGCTTTGCGGCACAGACGCGGATGTGGACATTGCCGTGCTTAAGGTAGCCCTGTCCAACCTGAGTGCGGATACCCTATCTCAGATCACCGTCATCCCCATCGGCAACTCCGACGAGCTGGATGTAGGCGAGCAGGTAGTGGCCATCGGCAACGCTCTGGGCTACGGCCAGTCAGTCACCACCGGCATCGTCAGTGCCCTGGACCGTGCCCTCACCAGTGAGAACGGCACCACCTCCACTTATATCCAGACCGACGCTGCCATCAACCCGGGCAACAGCGGCGGCGCCCTGCTCAATCTGGACGGCGAACTCATCGGCATCAACACCGCCAAGCTCTCCAACACCGACGTGGAGGGCATGGGCTATGCCATTCCCATCTCTGACGTGGCGGATCTAATCTCGGAGCTGATGACCCAGACTACCGACCTCTCCCAGACCTCCGCCACCCAGGCCTCTTACTACGTCGCTCCCTGGAACCGCGCCTGATCCGTCCGCGCCGGAAAACCGGACCGGCGCAGACTACCCCAGCACTTCCGGATCATGAATAAAAGGAGCCGGAGGGAAAGAGTATCTTTCCCTCCGGCTCCGATTTTGTTTTTTCTGCGCAAGGCGGCACAAAAGACTCAGCCCGTTGTCTCCGGTTCCTGATTCCGACTGCGGCACTCGGGGCACAGATACATCAGCTTCAGGTCGTAGGCCAGAATGGGCACATCCACCTGGGTCTGTAACCGCTGGGTCAAATCCCCCAAATCGATATCCACCAGTTTGCCGCAGCCCTGGCACACCAGGTGGTCATGCCGCTGGATGCGGTCATACCGGTCGGGCATCCCCTCGATGGACACCTTGCGGATCCGTCCATCCTCCCACAGGCGGTTGAGGTTATTGTACACTGTGGCCAGGGCCACCTTGGGATAGACCTGCCGCAGGGCGTGAAAGACCTGCTCCGCCGTCATGTGGCTGCGGGAGTTCTCGATCAGTTCCAGCATGGTTTTTGCGTATTTTGTCATGGTATCGTTCCCTTAATTAGAATCATTTTAATTCCAATTGTATCCTTTTTTACAAGGAAGTCAAGTGGAAGTTCCTCCTCTTCATATGCAGACGGCGCGCCGGACAGGATGTTTCTCTGTCCGGCGCGCCGGTTTCTTTAATTCGGTTTCCGGGCCGCTCAGGGGCGTCCCAGGCGCATTTTAAAGTCCTGATAGCCAAATTGGGTCAGCCTGGTGAGGTTGCCCGCCCGGTCCAGCCGCCAGATATCGGGCAGCGGTATACCGTTGAAGGTGTTGTTTTTGCAGGTGGTGTAGATGGCCATGTCGCCAAAGAGGACCAGGTCGCCCACCTGGAGTTCCACCTCAAAGACGTAGTCCCCTACCACGTCGCCCGCCAGGCAGGTGGGACCGGCCAGACGGAAGGGGTACCCCTCGCCCGGCTCGGTGTCGGCCCCCAGGATGGGGGGCTGGTAGGGCATCTCCAGCACATCGGGCATGTGGCAGGCGGCGCTGGCGTCCAAAATAGCGATTTTGGTGCCGCTGTTTTCCACAATGTCCAGCACCCGGCTAACAAAGTAGCCCGCGTTCAGGGCCACCGCCTCTCCCGGCTCCAAATAGACGGTGACACCCCAGGCCTGCTGGGCGTGACGGATGCAATCCTCCAGGGCAGCAAGGTCGTAGTCGGGGCGGGTGATGTGGTGCCCGCCCCCCATGTTGAGCCACTTCATCCCGGTCAGAATGTCCCCGAACTTCTCCTCTACCGCCTGAAGGGTAGTTTTCAGGTCGTCAGAGTTCTGCTCGCACAGGGTGTGGAAGTGAAGGCCGTCAAGCAGCGCCAGGGTGTCCTCGTCCATCTCCTTGTCCCACACATCCCGGGTCACTCCCATGCGGCTGCCGGGGGCGCAGGGGTCATAGATGGCGTGGCCCTCCTGGGTTGAGCACTGGGGATTGATGCGCAGCCCCAGGCTCTTGCCCGCCTCTTTGCCCCGGGGGCCAAACTGCTTAAGCTGATGGATGGAGTTGAAGACGATGTGGTCGGCGTATTGCAGGAGCTCCTCAAACTCGTCCGCCCGGTAGGCCCCGCAGAACACGTGGACCTCACCCTGGGGCATCTCCTCCTTGCCCAGCTGGGCCTCATAGAGGCCGCTGGCCTCGGTGCCCGCCAGATAGGAGGCCAGGAGGGGATAAAAGTCGTAGTTGGAGAAGGCCTTCTGGGCCAGCAGCACTTTGCAGCCGGTACGCTCTGCCAGGGCGGCGAGCACCTGGCCGTTTTCTCGCAGCCGCTCCTGGTCGATCACATAGGCGGGGGTAGGAAGCTCAGCAAACAGGGCTTTGGGGTCGTAGTTTCCAAGGCCCGCAAACTGGGGATCTTGTAAGGTCTTATATCCCATCAGTCTACCAGCACGGGGTTGTGGTTCTCGCTGCGGGGCAGGCCGTACTTGTCCAGCGCGTCCAGGAAGGGATCGGGATCAAACTCCTCCACGGTGTGTACGCCCTTCTCGGTCCACTTGCCGGTGAGCAGCATGAGAGCGCCGCACATGGCGGGCACGCCGGTGGTGTAGCTGATGGCCTGGCTGGCCACCTCCTTGTAGCACTCCTGGTGGTCGCACACGTTGTAGATGTAGTAGGTCTTGTCCTTGCCGTCCTTCTTGCCGGTGAAGATGCAGCCGATGTTGGTCTTGCCGTGGGTGCGGGGACCCAGGCTGGCGGGATCGGGCAGCAGGGCCTTCAGGAACTTGATGGGCACGATCTGCTGGCCCTCAAACTCGATGGGGGTGGTGGACAGCATACCCACGTTCTCCAGACACTTCATGTGGGTAAGGTAGCTCTGGCCGAAGGTCATGAAGAAGCGGATGCGCTTCACTTCGGGGATGTTCTCGGCCAGAGACTCGATCTCCTCGTGGTGCAGGAGGTACATGTCCTTCTCGCCCACCTGGTCGAAGTTATACTCCCGTTTGATACTCATGGGGGGGATCTCCACCCAGTGGCCGTCCTCCCAATAGGAGCCGGGAGCAGACACCTCCCGCAGGTTCACCTCGGGGTTGAAGTTGGTGGCGAAGGGATAGCCGTGGTCGCCGCCGTTGCAGTCCAGAATGTCGATGGTGTCGATGGTGTCAAACTCGTGCTTCTTGGCGTAGGCGCAGTAGGCCTGGGTCACGCCGGGATCGAAGCCGCAGCCCAGCAGGGCGGTGAGGCCAGCCTTCTCAAACTTCTCCCGGTAGGCCCATTGCCAGGTGTAGTCGAAGTAGGCAGAGAATCCCTTCTCCTTGCAGCGCTTCTCATAGGCGGCCTTCCACTCGGGCTCCTCGATGTCCTCGGGCTCGTAGTTGGCGGTGTCCATGTAGTTGACGCCGCACTCCAGGCAGGCGTCCATGATGGTCAGGTCCTGGTAGGGCAGGGCAATGTTCATCACCAGGTCGGGCTGGTAGCTCTTGATGAGGGCGACCACTTCCTCCACCTTGTCGGCGTCCACCTGGGCGGTGGTGATCTTGGTGGCGGTCTTTCCGGCCAGTTCGGCGGCCAGGGCGTCACACTTGGACTTGGTGCGGCTGGCGATGCACAGCTCGGTAAAGACCTCGCTGACCTGGCAGCACTTGCGGATGGCTACGTTGGCCACGCCGCCGCAGCCGATGACTAATACTCTGCTCATAGTTTATTCTCCTTTATCGTCAAAATTGGTTTTTCCCCTTTTGCTTTTCGTTATTTGGACAGGGCCAGCAACAGCTCCCGCAGCACCTTGCAGGCGGTGGCGGTGGACACGCCGCTTTGGTCCAGCATGGGGGCCAGCTCGTTCACATCCGCTCCCACCACGTTGGTCTTAGCCACCAGCTGGATGGCCTCCAGCAGCTGGGGGAAGGTGACGCCTCCCGCCTCGGGGGTACCGGTGCCGGGGAAGACAGAGGGGTCCAGGCAGTCCAGGTCGATGGTAAAGTACACCGGCGTGCCGCTGAGGGCCAGCCACCGGGTCAGCTCCTCCAGGCCTTGGAAGTCGAAGGGGTGCAGGTCGGTGTGGACCTTGGCGAAGCGGAACTCCTCCCGGTCGCCGCTGCGGATGCAGAACTGGTGGATGCGCTCATCCCCCACTAGCTCGTGGCATCGGCGGATGACGCAGGCGTGGCTGAGCTTGGCGCCCAGGTAGTCGTCCCGCAGGTCGGCATGGGCGTCAAAGTGGATGACGTGGACATCGGGATAGCGCCGCTGGACCGCCCGGAAGCTGCCCAGGGTCACCAGGTGCTCGCCTCCCAGCAGTAAGGGCAGCTTGCCCGCGGCCAGAATATCCTCCGCACGGGTCTCAATGTCAAGAAGGGCCAGCTCCGCGCTGCCAAAGCACAGCTCCAGATCGCCGCTGTCAAAGATGCGGCAGTCGGTGAGGTCCTTGTCCTGGTAGGGGCTGTACGTCTCCAGGCCGAAACTCTCGTGGCGCATGGCGGACGAGCCGAAGCGGGCGCCGGGACGGAAGCTGGTGGTGGAGTCAAAGGGGGCGCCGAAGAGGACGATCTTTGCCTCCTCAAAGCTGCTGTCGCAGCCGATAAAGGTCTCAATATTTGGGTTCATTACTCTACTTCCTCCAACATCTCCTCCAAAAACGCGGGCAGGAAGAAGGCTCCCGCGTGGAGGCGGACGGTATAATACTTGGTTTTCAAATGCAGCTTGAGCCACTTCTCCCGGTCGAAGTCATCGATGGGGTGGTACTTCTTGCTGGCAAAGCCGAACAGCCAGTAGCCGGCGGCATAGGTGGGGATGTGGGCCTGGTAGACCCGGCTGATGGGGAACGTGTTGACGATGCGCTTGTGGCTGCGCTGCATGGCCTGGGCGTCGTGACGGTAGAAGGGGCTGCCCTGTTGGTTTACCATAATTCCATCGTCCTTCAGGGCGTTATAGCAGATGCCATAGAACTCCCGGGTGAAGTAGCCCTCGGAGGGGCCGAAGGGATCGGTGGAGTCCACGATGATCAGATCGTACTGGGCCTTGCGGCGGCGGATGAAGCGCAGGGCGTTGTCAAAGTAGATGTGCACCCGCTTGTCGTCCAGACGGCAGGCGTTTTCCGGCAGGTACTGGCGGCAAGCGTTGACCACCTGCTCGTCCATCTCCACCAGGTCGATGGACTGGATGCACTCGTACCGGGCCAGCTCCTTTACCACGCCGCCGTCTCCCGCGCCGATGACCAGCACGTCCTGGACGTTGGGGTGAACGGCCATGGGCACGTGGGTGATCATCTCGTCGTAGATGAACTCGTCCCGCTCGGTGAGCATCACGTTGCCGTCTAGGGTAAGCACCTTGCCAAACTCCGGGGTGTCGTAGATGTCGATCTGCTGGTAGTCGCTCTTCTTGGAGTAGAGGTGCCGGTTGACCCGCAGGCTGTGCTTGACGTCAGGGGTATGAAATTCACTAAACCACAGTTCCATCAGCCCACCTCCTGGGTCAGAATGTTGATGTGCTCAATGTCCGGGTCCTCGGGGCCGGTCATGGAGCAGCCCTTGGCCTTGGCGTACTGGATGTACTCCAGAATTTCCTTGGTAATACGCTCACCGGGGGCCAGGATAGGGATGCCCGGGGGATAGCACATGACAAACTCGCTGCATACCTTGCCTACGCTGTCCTCCAGGGGGACGCTCTCCTTGTCGGCGTAGAAGGCCTCCTGGGGGCTGGTGACCACCTCAGGGTCAATGTACTCCTGATTCATCAGGCCGCTGCTGTCGGTCTGGTAGCGGCGGCGGATCTCCGCCAGGGCGCTCACTAACCGCTCCAGCTCCTGGTAGCGGTCGCCGATGGACAGGTAGGCCAGGATGTTGCCGATGTCGCCGAACTCGATCTGGATGTCGTACTCGTCCCGGAGAAGGTCATAGACCTCGATGCCTGCCAGGCCAATGTCCCGGGTATGGACGGAGAGTTTTGTCGGGTCAAAGTCGAAGATGGAGTCCCCGTTCACCAGCTCCCGGCCGAAGGCGTAGTAGCCGCCCACGGCGTTGATTTCCTCCCGGGCGTACTCCGCCATGGCCACCACCTGCCGGAACACCTGCTTGCCCCGCAGGGCCAGGTTCCGGCGGCTGATGTCCAGACTGGACATGAGCAGATAGCTGCCGGAGGTGGTCTGGGTCAGGTTGATGATCTTGCGCACGTGGCCCTCCTGGATGGACGGACCGGTGAGCAGCAGGCTGGACTGGGTGAGGCTGCCGCCGCTTTTGTGCATGGACACCGCCGCCATATCGGCTCCGGCGGCCATGGCAGAGACGGGCATGTTTTCGCCGAAGTAGAAGTGGGTGCCGTGGGCCTCGTCGGCCAGGCAGTACATCCCCGCCTCGTGGGCCATCTTCACAATGGAGCGCAGGTCGGAACAGATGCCGTAGTAGGTGGGGTTGTTCACCAGCACCGCCACTGCGTCCGGGTTCTCCCGGATGGCCTTGGCCACCTGCTCCCGCTTCATACCCAGGGAGATGCCCAGGCGGTGGTCCACCTCCGGGTTTACATACACGGGAATGGCACCGCACAGCACCAGGGCATTGATAACGCTGCGGTGGACGTTGCGGGGCATGATGATCTTGTCCCCCCGCTTGCATACCGACAGCACCATGGTCTGTACCGAGCTGGTGGTCCCGCCCACCATCAAAAAGGCGTGGGCCGCCCCGAAGGCGTCGGCGGCCAGCTCCTCCGCCTGTCGGATGACGGAGATGGGGTGACACAAGTTGTCCAGGGGCTTCATGCTGTTTACGTCAATGCTGACGCACTGCTCCCCCAAAAACTCCGTCAGCTCCGGGTTGCCCCGGCCCCGCTTGTGGCCGGGCACGTCGAAGGGCACCACCCGCATCTGCCGAAAAGTCTGCAGGGCCTCATAGATGGGGGCCCGGTTTTGATCCAGAATACGTTCCTTTTCCATTGGCCAACACCTCACCAAAACAAAAAAACACAAGCTGTATTTGTACAGCTTGTGTTTGAATCAGCAGATATGCCCGCCCTGCCCTCTCCAGGATTTTACAATTTTCCCGCCGGAACGGGGACTTCGGGTGCGGAAGGGCTTGGGGAATATGATTCTGGTACTGAGAGTCTATATAGCAACAAGATACTTTTACTACTCTTATTGACCGTTTCACAAGTCTGCGCAAATACGCATTTCGGTTATAAAGTAACCAACTTATAAAATTTGAGCTTTTAACTCAATCAATAAGGCGGTATACCCGCCAATCGGCAGTGGACCCGGCTGTCCGTATGGCCTTAACTCCCGCAGGAGTGGTCCCAGTATGCTTGGCCAGATAAACTCTAGTCAAATTATTTTCTTTATACCATGAAAACAGACCGCTGTCAATGCTCCTTTGCGCGCTGCGCAAAATTTCTGTTTTCAGGCAGACCTGTAAAAAATCGGAGGAGACCTGCCGTCCGGCCGGTCTCCTCCGTCTCTTATTGCTTCATTACCACCCGCAGCGCCTTACACACCGAGCCGCTGATCACGCAGCCCAGCACCGCCTCGATCACGGCCTGGATGCCCACATAGGCGGCCACAAACAACAGGATATTGTCCTGGAACTTGGCCATCAGCTCCTCTCCCAAGAGGGCCTGGAGCGTGGGGGCGTTCAGAAAGATGATCACCAGCACCGTCATATAGAACAGGGTGTTCAGCACCGGCGCGGCCAGTCCTCCAATGTAGTAGGAGATGGTCTTGCTCCGGTCGATCTTGTGCACGGCCCGGAAAATCCAGCCCACACAGATGCCCATCAGGATGCGGGGAATGATCGTATTTACAAAGCTCAGCAGTACCACCGTGCCGCCGGTGTAGCCCGCCAGAAACAGGGTGCTGAACCCGGTCTTGATGGCCGTGTAAAAGCTGATACAGCCCATCACACCGCCCAAAACGCCGCCGGCCAGAGGCCCCAGCATCATGGCTCCTACGGCCACCGGCACCGTCATAATAGACGCATACTGTCCGGGCAGCGGGATCATGGCCAGACCTGTGATGTTCATCATCAGCAGGATGCCCACCAGCAGCGCCAGTTCAATGAGATACGTGAGCTTCGTCTTTGTCTTACCCATATTCAATTCCTCCTGCTGCCGCTCCTCTCCACGGAGGATGCAGCGCATTTTTTGGCATTTCGCCAGCGGCTATTATACTATGGCCTGTTCATATTTTCAAGGCACATCTTTCCTCGTTTTGTCAACGGGAAAGCGGCCTGCTCTGCCTGTGGCTCTTACAGCATCCTCTTCTTTTTTCCGAACAGGGACCATTCTCTTCAAAAATAAACCCTTGACAAACAAAATCGCCCTCCATATAATTACCAATGGTAACTATATGGAGGGCATATAAATGGAAATTAAGACAATCAAGGCACTGCTTGACGCGTGCTATCAGGCCAAGCGGATCCGGGACCTGCTTCCGGCGCTGCCGCAAGGCGTCACTCCGTCCTATATTCACTATCTGGATACCATCGAATCACTGGAAGAACAGGGAACCCGGGTGAAAGTGTCCGATATCAGCGATGCGTTGAATCTGCCCCGCCCGGGCGTGACCCGAACTGTGAAGGAAATGCAGGCCAAGGGCTATCTCTGCAAGCAAACCTCTCCTGAGGACGGGCGCATCACATACATTTCCGTCACCCAGGCAGGAAAACAGCTGTCCAAACGGTACAACGAGCAATATTTTAGCCGTCTTGCCCCGCTCCTCAGCGATATTTCCCAGGAGGATGCCGCCTGCACCATTCGAACCATTGAGCGCTTTTATGAAGTCATGTCCAAGGGAGGGATCACCGTTGAATAATCAGAACGCTGATTTTACTCAGGGCAGCATTTTAAAAAAGCTGTTTTGGTTTATGGTGCCCATTCTTGGCGCACTCATTTTGCAGGCTGCTTACGGAGCCGTCGACCTGTTGGTTGTGGGCCGGTTTGGTTCCACATCCGGCCTTTCGGCCGTCTCTACCGGAAGCCAGGTGCTGAATTTAGTCACCTTTGTGGTAACACAGCTTGCCATGGGCATTACCGTTCTGATCGCACGGTATCTGGGCGAAAAACGGCCGGAACAGATCGCGCCTCTTCTGGGGGGCGGCGCCTTGGTGTTTGCGCTGATCTCTGTGGGGTTGTGCATTCTTCTGGTGTGTTTTGCCCGGCCCATTTCCATCCTGATGCAGGCTCCCAAAGAATCTCTGGATCTCACCGTGAGCTATATTCGCATCTGCGGAAGCGGCATTTTCTTTATTGTGGCCTATAACCTCCTCTCCGCTATCTTTCGAGGCCTGGGCGACAGCAAATCTCCCCTTCTGTTCGTTTTAGTGGCCTGTGTGGTCAACATCTTCGGCGATCTTTTCCTGGTGGCGGGGCTTCATATGGATGCGGCAGGTGCCGCCCTTGCTACCGTTTTTGCCCAGACCATCAGCGTGATATGCGCGGTGGTAATCCTGCTGAAAAAAGGCCTCCCCTTCTCCCTAAAACACTCCGACTTCCGTTTTAACCCACAGTGCCGCAAATTTCTTGCCATCGGCCTGCCCCTGGCTCTCCAGGAATTTTTGACCCAGCTCTCCTTCCTGGCTCTGTGCGCCTTTGTCAACCGCCTGGGGCTGGAGGCTTCCTCCGGGTACGGTGTGGCCAGCAAGATCGTCAACTTTGCCATGCTGGTGCCCAGCGCCTTGATGCAGTCCATGGCCTCCTTTGTCTCTCAGAATATTGGGGCGGGCAATCCCAAGCGAGCCAAGCAGTCTATGTTTACCGGGATCGGCGTAGGGCTTGGATTTGGCTGCGTGGTCTTTGCCCTGGTCATGCTCAAGGGCGATGTCCTTGCCGGCTTTTTCTCCACTGACGCCGCTGTCATTCAATGCGGATTTGACTACCTGAAGGGCTTTGCCCCGGAAACCATTGTGACAGCCGTTTTATTCAGCATGGTGGGCTACTTTAACGGCAATCAAAAGACTGTCTGGGTCATGGTCCAGGGTTTGGTGCAAACCCTGCTTGTCCGCCTTCCTTTGGCGTACGTGATGAGCATTCAGCCCAACGCCAGTCTGACAAACATCGGCCTTGCCGCGCCGGCCTCCACAGCGGTGGGTATTCTCCTAAATGTGGGATTTTATATCTACCTGAACCGAAAACAGGCCAGAGAAATGCAGCGTTTGGCCTAAACAGCCATGACTTAAATCAACAAAAGAGCAAAGCCGACAGAACGTGTGATTTTTCTGTCTCGCTTTGCTCTTTTTGCTGCTATCCGTCTTTTTCTAATATAAAACAGGGGCACTCTTACCCCATCAGCTCCCGCCGCCGCTGCCGCAGGCAAGTCCAGCCGCACAGGACCAGCGCCGCCAAAACAGCCAGAACGCCGCAGACAAACTCCGTTCCAGGCAGTCCGGTCAGCCGGACCGGATCGTTGGAAAAACGCCCCGCTCCCATCATCACCCAGGGCACCAACCCCCAGCACAGTACCACGATCAGGGGAATCGCCTTGAGGAGCATGGCCACATAGCTGCCGCTGAACTGGGAGAGAACCACGCTAAACCCACAGGCCGCCAAACTGAGCACAACTGTCAGCCCCAACAGGGCCAGCAGATACTGGCCATAGGTCCAGTCAAACCAGGGGTAGCTCTCCCTCCACACGCTGACCATGGGACAATTCCAAAACTTCATCGCTCCGGTGGAGAGAAACGGCCCCAGATAGACCGCGCAGTTGAGCAGGGCGAGCAGCAGTCCGGACAGCAGGGCCGCTCCCATCTGGACGTTCAGCACCCGCCGCCCCCGGCGGGAGGTCCACTGCATGGCCCTGGTGCGGTGTAGGGCGTCCCGCACCAGGGTGGGAGAAATCAGCAGCACTCCGCTGAAAGCGCACCAGATGGCAAAATAGTGGAAGAATTCATCCGTGTTTTCCACCACGGTGCTGGGCAAAAATCCGTAGACGCCCTGCGCCTCGGCCCTCTCAATTCGCCGTACGCTGGCCTGGTGGGCTGGAGAATCCTCGCTAATTCCTCCGCCCCAATCCAGCGCCGATCCCCCACCGGCTAAGCTATCATACTCCTGCATAAATTGGAGCAGTGATTCCACCATGTTTAAATTGGTGTCATAGTAAATGCTCCAATATAGGCTAGAGTCCTCCTCCGTCCGTTCCTCCGCCCGGACACGGTCATTGTAAGCCTTCTCCCAGGCCCCATAGCTCTCATAATCGGTGATTCCCGCCTCTGCCGTCCCTGGGATCTGTGCCACCTGCCCAGCAAACTCCGCCTCCAGCTCCGCCAGCTGGGCGTCCAGCCCGGGCCGCTCCTCCGGCTCTATGGTATTCCCATAGGTCTCCAGCCAGCCGGAGGCCAGCTGGACCTGGGTCCCTCCCCGGTCGTTGCTGGTACTGAAATACTCTAGATAAAAGCCGGTACGGCTTTGAGAAAACACCGCCCCGATGAAAGCGATAGCCAGCAGCAGGCCGGGCCGCCAGATCTTTTTCAGTTCCCATCTCAGCAGGGCCATTCACGCCACATCCTTTCGTCCAAACCGTCTCAGCGCCAGCAGAGCAATCCCGCTCCACACCAGCAGATTCAGAGCCAGACCCACCGTCTCCTGCCAGGGGACCAGCCCCATCTGTCCCAATTCGGTAAACCAGCCGTTGATGGCAAGCCACAGGCACACCGGGGAAAAGGTTGTGAGCAGATAGGCACTCCACAGCCCCAGGTTGGCCAGCGTAGAGGACAGGCCCAGCAGCAGGGCGCAGAAGGCCGTCGCGGCGATGGCGGCCCCGTAGGTGTGCCGGATGAGCAGGCCCGCCACAGCCCCCATGAGAGTAAAGACCGCCACCAGCCCTCCCCCAGCTACAATCATGGCGGAAAAATAGCTCCCCACCGTGAAGTCCGCCCAGGTGAGGAAGGGTCGGGAGTAGAGCATATCCACAAAATAGTTGAACTGGCTGGATACGCTGCTGTCCCAGATGCCGCGGTAGTCCCACAACAGCAGGTAGGGTCCCAGGGTAAATAGAGCCAGCAGGGCATACAGCCCCAAGGCGGCCGCCAAAGCGGCCAGTGTCTTATGTTTCCACAGCCTCCGCCCGGTCCGGCTGACACAGGCCAGGGATTGGGTTCCGCTCAGGCCCTCATATCCCACCAGATACAGGGCGCACAGCAGGCCCAACAGGACACTCTCGGTAAGCAGAACCCGAAACAGGGTGTTATAGAGGTACTGATGGCTGTCATGGGTGATAGGACCCGCATACAGGTCCAGGGCGGCGCCGGTCTGGGCCAGGTGGTCTACCCGGTCCTGGAGCAGGTCATACTTCCAGGCCATCCAGCTCTGGGCCAGGCTGTCCCCCTCCATCACACTCTGGTAAAACTCCGTCAGTTCTCCGGTGTCGTAGTCCTCCAGGGTGTTCTCCAGCCCCACCACCGACTGGCGCAAAAGCTCCCGGTTCTCCGTGTCCGGCAGGGCAGCCAGCCCCGTCTGAAACTCGTCGTCCACCCTCTGGCCCAGCCGGGCGGCATCCGCCGAGGTATCGTGAAAGAAGGCCCGGTCCATGGCAGAGGGAGAGGACAGCAGCAGTCCGTTGAGCGCCAGGCACAGCCCCACAAACACCCACAGGGCGGGCAAACGGAACAGCTTCCGCCACTCCCACACCGCCAGCCTCATACCCGTCCCTCCTCCCGGTAAATGGCCAGAAAGGCGTCCTCCAGGCTGGGGGTTACGGAGACGGCCCCTGCCGGAGGCGTGTTGGACAGAATCCGCAGCACCGGACCGCTCTCACTCTGCCCCTCACTGAGAAGAAGCTGTTCCGGAGATAGCTGGTACTCCGCCGGCACCTGCCACACCTTTCCCTTCCACTGGGCACAGATCTTGGCGGGACTGTCACAGCAATAGAGTCGGTGATCCTTGAACATGACGATCTGCCCGGCAATGGTCTCAATATCGGAGACGATGTGGGTGGACAAGATCACGATGCGGTCGGCGGCCAGAGCGTGGATCAGGTTTCGAAACCGCACCCGCTCCCGGGGGTCCAGCCCGGCGGTGGGCTCGTCCAGCAGCAGCAGTTTAGGGTCGGTGAGCATGGCAACGGCAATGCCCACCCGCTGGCGCATGCCGCCGGAGAAGGTTTTCAGCTTCTTGTCCGCCGCGTCGGCCAGGCCCACCAGGTCCAACAGCTCTGAGATGCGCTGTTCTGCCTCCCGTTTGGGCAGGCACTGGAGGGCAGCGGCGTAACGGAGAAACTGCCGGGCGGTGTAGGAGGGATAAAATCCAAAGTCCTGAGGCAGATAGCCCAGTAACCCCCGGTATTCCGCCCCCAGGGCGTGGATGTCCTCTCCGTCCCACAGAATTTTTCCTTCGGTAGGGAATAGCAGGGTGGCCAGCAGCTTGATGAGGGTGGTCTTACCCGCTCCGTTGGGCGCCAGCAGCCCATACACTCCCGGCTCAAAGGCCAGATTCACGTCCTCCAGGGCGGTAAATTTCCCGTAACGCTTGGTCACATGTTCAACTGACAGCATAGGCTTCTCCTCTCCTCTGCCCCAGGCAGAACCGTTTTAATTCCCGCAGATACAGGGCCAGGGCCGCCCCGGCCAGCACCAGGAACACCGCTCCAGGCAGGGCAGCCAGCCAGGCCGATGCCCCGTCCCAGGCCAACAGAAGTCCCCCCAGCGCCGCCCAGATAACAGCAGGAGCTGCCAGACGCCCCCGTCCCATTCTCTCCAGGCACACCAGGGACAGCAGACCGTAGAGAAACAGGCTGGACAGGGACACCCCCAGCATCCAGTTCAGGGGCAGCTCTCTCCCCAGGGCGCTCCACAGCCACAGGTTGACCGGCACCCACACCAGAACGGAGCCGCCGCCGAACACGATCATCCGCAGGGCGGATACGGCCTGGAGGGACAGGCGGCAGGTCTGCTTCCACTCCAGCAGGCCGGACTGGGATTCTTTCCAGGCCGTCAGTCCCAGCAGCAGGGCATACAGCGCCGGAGAGGCAAAAAAGAGCATGGGGGCCGGGGAGGCCTGTTGAAGTACGGCAGCCAGAAGGGGGATCATCAGCACCACTGCCGCCAGGATGCTCAAAAAGATGCAGTCCACTACTCCAAAAAAGAGCACCTGGGCATTCAAGGCAGTACGGAGAAGCGGTCCAATCCCCAGTTTCGGGACCAATCCACGGTCCAGAATGGCCGAGATGGCGGCCTCCCGCTCCCACGGTTCCAGCATCGGTTCGTTCCAACGCTCCATATCATCCAAACTCCTTTCTCAGCCGGGTCATCAGCCGGTAGTATCGGGTTTTTACCGCCGTCTCCGGCTGACCCAGAATGGCGGCGATCTCAGGGAAGGTGCGCTCTCCGTAAATCCGAAGCCGGTACACCGCCTGGGTGTCCGGGTCCAGTTGGGCCACGTAGGCTTCCAGGCGGTCCAGCAGGTCCCGGTCCTGGACCTGGGCTGCAAAGTCGGTCTGGTCGGGCGCCTCTGTCTCCTCCAGCGGCAGGACATTACCACGGACCTTCCGGCGGCAGTCGATGGCCTTATGGGCGGCGATGCGGTACAGCCAGGTACGAAAGGACGCTTTCCGGCCGTCAAAGGTGGGAAGTGCCCGGAGGACAGCCAAAAAAATGTTCTGCGTCAAATCCAAGGCATCCTCCTTGTGGCCCAGCTGACGGTATGCAAAGCGATACATCTCGTCATAGTAGGCCCGAACCAACTTGTCCGCCGCCTGCCGGGACCCTCGGCGCTGAATGTCCCGAATCCACTTTTGCTCTTCTCCCACTGTCTCACCGCCCTTTATCTATCCATATATTCGTAGTTCAGTGTACCATCGTTTCAAAAAAAGAAAATAGAAAACAAAAAGCGCACCGGACAGGAACCTCTTCCTATCCGGTGCGCTTGAACCGAAGTCCATTTTTGCCGCCATTCGGCTATTCCACTTTCATCATACGATACCCAACGCCAATGTGCGTCTGAATATACTGGGGTGAGCCAGGTTCTTTTTCCAGCTTCTTACGCAGCGTTGCCATAAACACGCGAAGAGAGGCAACGTCATTTCCCCAGCTCCGGCCCTAAATCTGTTGCGTGATGAATGTGTGGGTCAGTACCTTCCCCACATTTTTGCACAGCAAACACAGCAGCTTATACTCGCTGGGGGTCAAGTGGAGCTCCTGCCCATCCAAAAACGCACATCCAGCCGCATAGTCTACTTTCAGCTTCCCGTTTGTAAATACCGCTTCTGTATTTGCTGCGCCAACCTGAAGCGCTGCCAATCGCCTCTGTGTCACCCGAAGCCGAGCCAGCAATTCTTCCACAGAAAAGGGCTTTGTCAAGTAATCATCGGCACCGGCATCCAACGCGTCGATCTTATCGGTGTCTTCGCTCCGGGCGCTGATGACGATGATGGGCAAATTCGACCAGGAGCGGACTCTGTGGATGACCTCCACCCCGTCTATATCCGGCAGCCCCAGGTCCAGCAAAATAATATCCGGATTATGAGAGGACGCCTCCAAAACAGCAGATTCTCCGTTTGCCGCGGTCAAAAACCGGTAATCATGGGCTTTTAATGTGGTCGTAATTAAGTTGCGGACCGGCGTATCGTCCTCAACCACTAAAATCAAGGGTTTATTCATGCAGCTCTACCTCCCCGGCTGGGACAGAAAATGTAAAGATGGAACCATGGGGCAATTGATCCGTGATGGTAATTTCTCCTCCATGTGCGTTGATAATCGATTTACACAGCGCCAAGCCCAGCCCCATACTGCGGCGGCTGTCGGCAATCTGATTGGACACACTGTAAAACATATCAAAAATATGGGGCTTGGCCTGGTCCGGAATCCCCGGGCCGTTGTCGGACACGGAAACATAGACAAAGTTTCCTTGTTTCCGCCACCCAATGTCGATTTCAGACCCTGGCGGCGTATACTTGATGGCATTATCCACAATATTGATGATGACCTGAATGATCAGCTTGGCATCCACCTGCACCAGGAGATATTCTTCGCTGCTTTGCACATTCAGGTGGTATTCTACGCTCTTGCGGTTAATGTGCCGAAGGGCTTCCGCCACGATCTCATCCATCAGCTCTGTGGATACATGCAGGTTCATCCGCCCCTCTTCCAAACGGCTGACGGACAACAGATTTTCCACCAGGTTGATGAGCCACATGGCATCATCATAAATATCGGTATACATCTGTTCCTTGGTCTTTGTATCAAACAAATTCCCGTTGGAAAGCAGATTGTTGGCATTTCCTGAAATGGAGGTAAGGGGCGTGCGCAGATCATGGGAAATAGAACGCAGCAGATTGGCGCGAAGCTGTTCATTTTTTGCCAATACGGCGGCTGCTTCCTTTTCCTCCAGGTTTTTCTGGTTTTCAAGGGCAAGCGCGCATTCTCCCAAAACAGAAAAAAGAATACTTGTCTCAAAGGAATCCAGCGGCTTATCCGATGCGGCAATCCCTACAACCCCATATACCTGCTTACCTGTGCGGACCGACAGATAGGTGCAGCAGGCGTCGGAAAGGGTCTCCGTTCCCGCTCCTGCCCGTTTATTATTGGTCAGGACCCACCGCGCCACTTCCTGCTCCTTTTGCGTGGTGTAGCTGTCCGTAGGCGTGGTCTGATCCAACAGGAAGACGTCCGGTCCCATCAATTCTTCTTGCTGGACGCGGTATGCAACGATGTCCCGTTGAAAGATTTTCAGCAGCTGCCTTGCCGTAACAGAAATAATTTCCTCCTGATTGCCTGCCTTTTGTAGGTTCTGGTCGGTTTCAAACAGAAGCTTTGTCCGCCACGCCACCTGCGCAGAGCGCTTGGCATGGGACTTCAGTTTCGAGGCCAGCGAACCGGTAATCAGCGAGGCAAGGAACATGACCAGAAAGGTAACCGGGTATCCACTGTCATAGGCATGCAGAGAAAACCTGGGTTCCGTGAAAAAGAAATTGAATGTCAGCACACTGACGATGGAGGCAATAAAGCTGCAGATCGAACTTTTGGTGGACACGGAAACCAGCATGACCCCCAAAATATAAAGGGGAATGATATTGGCCTCCGTCAAGCCCCAATTGTAAAACAGGAATCCTATGACAGTCGCTAAAACAAGAATCAAAGCACTTTTCAGCAGATCCAGGATAGATATAGACGGCATATGCATGATTTCCCAATGCTTGGCCGAAAAATGCTTGTTTAACCCATTGTCCGGAATAATATGGATATCCAATTCAGGGGTAAGCTCAATCAAGCGTTCGGTTAAGGATGCCTTTCTAAGCCATGGGCGGGGTATGCCGCTGCGGCCCAGTACGATTTTGGTGACTCCGGACAAACGGGAAAATTCCGAAATCTGATATGCCACATCGTCTCCATAAACCGTCTCAACCGATGCGCCCAACTGCTGGGCCAGATGAATATTGGCCTGGAGCCGCTCTTTATCAGCCTGCGTGATCCACTGAAACTCTTTTGTTTCCACAAACAACGCTGTAAAGCCGCATCGAAAAGCCCCTGCCATTCGAGCGGCTGTACGGATAATTTTCTCATTGGACGGAGCGGAGGACAGGCACACCAGAATGTGCTCATGGGTACGGTACCCTGTTTGGCTGTGATTGACCTGGGTGTATAACGCCGCCCGATCCGCGCAGCGGCGCAGCCCCACTTCCCGAAGGGCGCTTAATTGGGATAACGAGCAGCTGGAAAGCAATGCTCCCTTCTTTTGCTGCAGCAGCCGCTGCTGCAGCCGTTCCGGCTCAACATCAATAAACTCCACCTGGGCCGCCCGGTCAAATACATGATCCGGAATGCGTTCCAAAATGGGGGTTTTCAGGATGGAAAATACAGAATCCTGAATGCTTTCGATATGCTGAATATCCAGCGTGGTATAAACGTCTACGCCCGCCTTCAGCAGCTCCTCTATGTCCTGATAGCGTTTCCTGTGGCGGGAATTGTCCGCATTTCTGTGGGAGAGCTCATCAATCAAAATGAGCTGCGGCCGCCTTTTCAAACAGGCGTCCAGGCTCATATCATCGTCTGACTGCCCGTTTGGCTGCGTTGTGCTGCAGGGCACGTGCTCAAAGCCAGCCGCCAATACTTCGGTTTCAGGCCACTGCTCCGAGGGACTCAGACCAATCACCACATCTATCCCCGCCGCCTTGGCCTCCTGCGCCGCCTTCAGCATCGCGCAGCTTTTTCCGGCGCCGGAAAAATAGCTTGCAAAAATCGTCAGCTTTCCTTGTTTTTTTGCCTGATCTCCCATGTGTTTCTCGGCAGCCATTGCAGTCCCCCCTTCCAGCGGAATTATTATAGCATACTGCTACGCTCCCTGTCCGCAAAGCTTCTGCACGAATTCCAGAATAAAGGGCCGGCGGTCCTGATTGTTCCAGGCAACAAATTGGCTTTGCATGGCCGGATGAATGGGCGTGATTTTCACACTGTCCTCATTGATAAACGGCTGAGCCGGAAGCATGACCTCCCTTTGCCGCACCGCTTTGTTTCGCTCTGCTTTGGAATACAGGATGACAATATCTACATCCCCTGCGCCCAGAGCATGCAGCAGTTCCGGCTCCTCCCCCATGGAAAGGGTACAATGCAAATTTGGGTGTTCCCGCTTCATGTCCTTCAGCACCTGAGACCCCGCCTGCATCGCCCAGGGGTTTGCCGCCGCAATGTTCAGGTCCCCTTGCTCCTCCCACTGATCATATGCTGCATCTCTGTCTGCCTGGTTCTGATCCAGAAAGTCTCCCAGCTTGGAAACCGCGTAGTAGCAAAATGCCGCAACTGCCAAAAATCCTCCAAGCAAAACGATTCCTTCCACAAATGCTTTCATGGATGCCACTTCCTCTCCCAATACGGGCAGCTGTTATATGTGAAAACATTTTTGAATATCGCGCTGTGTTCCCAAAACCAAAACGGTACTGTGCTCGGGCAAGAAGGTATCGGGTTTGATCACCGTCATGGCAAACTTTCCGTTCTGCTTTACCGCCATAATGTTCACATTGTATCGTCTTCTTACATCCAGCTGTCCAATGGTCTTCCCTACCCAGCTGCTTGGAACTTCGATTTCAAAGATAGCGTGGTCATCTCCCAGGGCGATATAATCGTAAATATGATCGGAGCTATAACGGATCGCGGTCCAAATAGCCATCTGCTTTTCCGGATAGACCACTTCATCGGCACCATTGCGCAGCAAAAATTTCGCCTGCACATCCCGCTCTGCCCGTGCAATCACTTTTTTGGCGCCTAACTCCTTTAAGAGGCAGGCTGTTTCCAGGGAACTTTGAAAGTTATCTCCAATCGCCACAATACATAGGTCAAAATTTCTGACGCCTATGGCAGTAAGAAACTCCTCACTGGTGCTGTCTCCAATCTGGGCATTGGTGACGAAAGGAAGGACCGCATCGACTCTGGCTTCATCCTTGTCTACCACCATGACCTGGTGATTTAATTCGTTCAGTTTCATCGCAATATGGCGTCCAAAGCGGCCTAAACCAATCAATAAAATTGTTTTCATAACTCCTCCATTACACCGTTATCCTACGGTAATTCGTTCCTGGGGAAGTCTGGCGCTGTTGCCTTGTACATGAGACAGGGCGGCAAAAATCAAGGTCAGACCTCCTACGCGTCCAAAAAACATGAGTGCGATCAGAAGCAGATGGGAAATGCTGCTGAGCTGCGGGGTAATGCCCAGGGAAAGTCCCACGGTGCCAATTGCCGATGCCGTCTCAAACAAACAGGTGAGAACAGGCAGGTTTTCCACTCGGCTGATGACCAGTCCGGCCGTTAAAAACAGCACTAAGTACATGATCAAAATGGTCGATGCCTGGGATACCACTTCGTTTGATAACCGGCGGTTAAAAAAGCTTGGATGCTCCCTGCGCCGGAACACCGCCAGGGTGTTGGCCAACAGGACCGCGAAGGTGGTGGTTTTCATACCGCCTGCGGTGGAACCGGGAGAGCCGCCAATCAGCATGAGAATGATAATGACGAACTGTCCGGTCTCGCTCAGGGCCG
>NZ_JBKVXZ010000052.1:0-26144 GCF_046973065.1 Flintibacter sp.
CGTCGGGGGTGGTGAGGCCGGGGAATTTGTCGGCGTGGGCGTTCCAGTCAAACTTGCCGCTGTCCACAATGGCGCCGCCCACGGTGAGGGCGTGGCCGTCCATGTACTTGGTGGTGGAGTGGGTGACGATGTCGCAGCCCCACTCAAAGGGACGGCAGTTCACAGGAGTGGCAAAGGTGTTGTCCATGATCAGGGGCACGCCGTGAGCGTGGGCAGCCTTGGCAAACTTCTCAATGTCCAGGATGGTGAGGGCGGGGTTGGCGATAGTCTCGCCGAAGACCGCCTTAGTGTTGGGCCGGAAAGCGGCGTTGAGCTCCTCCTCGGAGCACTCGGGGTCCACAAAGGTGAACTCAATGCCCATACGCTTCATGGTGACGGCGAACAGGTTGAAGGTGCCGCCGTAGATGGAGGTGGAGGAGATCACGTGGTCGCCGCAGCCGGCGATGTTGAAGATAGCATAGAAGTTGGCCGCCTGGCCGGAGGAGAGGAGCATGGCGGCGCTGCCGCCCTCCAGAGCGGCGATCTTGGCCGCCACGGTATCGTTGGTGGGGTTCTGCAGGCGGGTGTAGAAGTAGCCGCTGGCCTCCAGATCGAACAGCTTGCCCATCTCCTCGCTGGTCTCATAGCGGAAGGTGGTGGACTGGACGATGGGGAAGTTGCGGGGCTCCCCGTTGCCGGGACGATAGCCGGCGTGGAGGCATTCGGTGGCGATCTGATAGTTGCTCATGGAAACTCCTTCTTTCTGTTCTTCAAGCCCGTTTCCGGGCGCTTTATCACATTGAACTGATAATGTATAAGGGTAACGAGATTTGGACCATTTGTCAAGAGGTCTCCTGGGGGAGCCACGCAGGATCCAGCACTGCTTCCTGGGAGGTCATGGTCTGGTGGCTGCGGGAGTGGTAGGTGTGGCCGTCGGACTGGATCTGCACCGAATCCACCCCGGCGATCTGGCTCATGGTGAGAACCAGACAGTAGTCGGCCAGGGCAAGGGATACGTCGGCCAGACCGCCGTACTGCTCCGAGAGATTCAGGGTGAGAAGGCCGTCGGACAGCTCCCAGCTGATCAGTGTCACGCCCTGCGGGAAGGGAGAGACCAGTCCATTTTGAGTGGGACCGGCCATGAGAGCGGCGAAGAGCTCTTCCACACCGGGTTCCTCTCTGCCGGGGTAGTTCTGGCCCGCAATGGCCGCGCCGTGGGTGGAGGTTTCCGGATCCACCCGGAAATAAAGCTGATAGCCGCCGTTTTTCGAGCTGGTTTTACAACCGGACAGGGTCAGCAGCAGGACCAGCAGCAGAACAAAGACACGCCTCATGAGAAGTCACCTCCCACTTCGGGGGTCTCGCAGGGGAAGCCTACGGTGAACACGCTGCCCTCACTCTGGCGGCGCTGGGCGGTGACCCAGCCGCCGTGACGGCGCACTGTATCCCGCACGATGGACAGCCCAAGGCCGGTGCCGCCGGCGGCCCGGGAGCGGGCCTTGTCCACCCGGTAGAAGCGGTTAAAGACCTTGGGCAGCTCGTCCTCCGGGATGCCCACGCCGGTGTCGGCTACCTCCAGCAGCACCTGGTCCCCATCCCGGCGCACGGTGACAAAGACTCGGCCGCCGGGGAAGTTATACTTGATGGCGTTTTCGATGAGGTTAAAGCAGATCTGGTACAGGTCGTCCTCGGTACACCGCAGGGTGCAGCCGGGCTTCCAGTTGGCCTCCACCGTCACGTCGGCAGCCTCGGCCACCGGGGTGAGCATGTTGATAGCCCGCTGGGCCACCTGGGCCATGTCCACGATCTGTGTCTCGCCCACCGGCAGGCTGTCCAGCCGGGTGAGGGCCAGCAGGTGCTCGGTGATACGGGTGAGGCGCTCGGCCTCGTCGCCAATGTCCCCCACAAAGTCCCGCACCGTCTCCGCGTCCATCTCCTGGTTTTGCAGGATGGAGTCGGCCAGAAGGCGGATGGAGGCCAGCGGGGTCTTCAGCTCGTGGGAGGCGTCAGAGACAAAGCGGCGGCGGATCTCCTCCGTGGTCTGGAGACGGTCGGTGAGCTGGTTGAATTCCTCGGCCAGGTGGGCTAGTTCGTCCTTGCCCGAAGGCTGGAGACGGTGGCCATACTCCCCTTCACCCACGATGCGGATGGCGCCCAGCAGAGCGCCGATGCGGGAGGTGAGCACTTTGGAAAATAGGAAACTGATGGTCAGGGCGATGGCCACCAGCACCAAAGAGATAGAGCGCAGGTTCTGCTGCAGATTCATCAGCAGAGCGCCCTGGGTGGTGTCCTCCTCGGTGAGGTAGATGGCGCCGATGGTCATGCCGCGGTAGACGATGGGACAGGCGGCGGTGGAGAGAAAGCGGCCGTCCTGATACTGAGAGTAGACCACGTCGTTTCCCTCCAGAGCCAGTACCACCTCCTGAAACAGGGCGTAGCGGTATTCCTCCTCCGGCTGAGCGTCTGACTGGCTGTCTTTGGACTCCTCCTCCGAGTTGGACTGGGCCAGACTGTCGTAGAGAATGAGACCGGAGGGATCGGTGACCAGCACCCGGCTCAGGCCAGTGCTGTCCAGCATGTTCATGACCCTGGCCACCTGGTCGGCATTGAGGGACTCCAGCTCCATGAGGGCGGAGGCCATCACCGCGGCCTGATTTTTCAGCGAGTCCCGCTTGGAGGAGAAGAGCAGATTCTGGGAGGCGATGAGAGGGTAGGTGTTCAGCAGCACCAGCACCACCGCCAGAATGGCCAGATAGCTCATGGCATATTTGACCTGCAGCCGGGAGAAGAAGGGGATCTTCTGCTGGGCCTTGCCCGGGGTTCGGCTATCCAAGGGGCGGCCCCTCCTTTCCTGGAATCATTTCTTTTGTTCGGGGTGGCTGCTGAGATAGTAGCCCACCCCCCACTTGGTGCGGATATACTGGGGGTTGGCCGGGTCCAGCTCCAGCTTTTCCCGCAGCCGCCGCACATGGACGTCCACCGTGCGGTAGTCCCCGATATACTCATAGCCCCACACCACGTTGAGCAGGTTCTCCCGGCTGTACACCCGGCCGGGGTTGCGCATGAGAAGCTCCATCAGGTCAAATTCCTTGGCGGTAAGGTCCACGCTCACCCCGTCCTTCCAGGCGGAGCGCTCGTTGGGATCCAGACGGATGTGGCCCACGGTGAGCTGGCCGGCCGCCTGGTGCTGGACCGCCGCGCCTGAGCGGCGCAGCAGAGCACGCACCCGTGCCTTCAGCTCCAGAATGTTGAAGGGCTTTGTGATATAGTCGTCCGCGCCGCACTCAAAGCCGATGATTTTGTCGGTGTCCTCGCTGCGGGCGGTGAGCATGATAATGGGCACGTTGGAAAACTCCCGGATACGCATGCAGGCCTGGAGCCCGTCAATCTTGGGCATCATCAGGTCCAGAATAATGAGGTCGAACTTGCCCTCCCGGGCCAGCTCCACCGCCTCCTCGCCGTCGTAGCCGGTCTCCACCTGATAGCCCTCGTTTTTTAAGTTGAAGGTGATTCCCTTCACCAGGACGCGCTCGTCGTCCACCACTAATATTTTTGCCATATGATAAAGCTCCCTTGTCAATCTAAGGTGATATAGTCCAAAAGCCCCTCCAGGGTGGCCTCGCCGATCCCGGAGACCTCCAGCAGCTGCTCTGCGCTCTGGAAGGGACCGTGCTCGGTGCGGTAGTCCACGATGGCCTGGGCCTTGGTGGGACCGATGCCGGGCAGGCGGTCCAGCTCATACACGTCGGCCGTGTTTACCGGGATGCGCTCCCCCTCCAGAAGGCTTTCGGGCTGGCTGCTCTCCCCGGTCTGTGTCTGCTCCGCGGAGGAGACTGCGGTGCTCTGGCTGTGCTGGACGGTGACCGTGTAGGGGTCACTTGCGGTGCGGCTGGCAAAAAACCAGCCCGCGGTGAAGAAAACAAAGGCGGCGGTGAGTCCAAGAGCCGCGGCCTCATACCGGGAAATACCAGCCATTTTTTCCGCTCCTTCCGCTTGCGGCGGCGTGATTGGTTTGCTATAATAAATTTATCTGTCATTGAGAGAAACCCGGACGATGGGGGTGCCGGACCCTCTGAACCTATATTATATCATACATATGGAGAATTTCCCATGAAAAAATATCGCCTTTTTGCCCTGGTGCTGGTGGTCTCCATAATGACCACCCTGCTGCTGCCCTTCCAGTCCCTGGCGCTGGAGCCGCCGGAATTTCATGGCAAGAACGCCATCCTGGTGGACGCCAACTACGACGAGGTCCTTTACGAGGTGGGCGGCCACGACAAGGTCTACCCCGCCAGCATCACCAAGGTAATGACCGCCCTGCTTACTCTGGAGACCATTGAGTCGGGCAAGCTTACCGCCCAGACCCAGATCACAGCCTCTGCCACGGCCGCCACTATCCCCAAGGGCAGCTCTACGGCCAATATTAAGGCTGGAGAGGTGCTGACGGTGGAGCAGCTTCTGTACTGTCTGCTGCTCCCCTCGGCCAATGAGGCCGCCCAGATTTTGGCCGAGACGGTGGGCGGTGACATCGACACCTTTGTGGGCATGATGAACGACAAGGCCAAGGAGCTGGGATGCGAGAACACCCACTTTGCCAATCCACATGGCTTCCATGACCCGGACCACTACACCACGCCCTATGACATTACTCTTTTTATGAAGGCGGCCATGGAGTACGACCTGTTCCAGAAGATCGTCACCAGCCCCAATTACACCATTCCTGCCACCAACCTCAGCGAGCAGCGCACCGTGCGCAACACCAACGCCCTTACCTCCAACTGGACGTACACCGGCTACCTCTATACGCCTGGTACCGGCGGCAAGACGGGCAGCACCGACGAGGCAGGCAAGTGCCTGGTGGAGACCGCCAAGAAGGGGGACACCTACCTCATCTCCGTGGTTATGGGGGAGCCGGAGACCATTACCCTGGCCGACGGCAGCGAGAAGGTGGCCCAGTTCTATGACACCATCCAGCTGCTGAACTGGGGGTTTGAAAATTTCCAGCGCACCGTCATTTCAGAGGACAGTGAGGTAGTGGCCAAGGTGAATGTCACCCTGTCTACCCAGAGCGACCAGGTGATGGTGCGGCCCTCGGGCTCCATCGCCCGCACCCTGCCCAAGGACGTGAACGTGGACGAGATGGAGAAGGTCATTAACCTTTTCAACGACACCGTGGAAGCTCCGGTGGAGCAGGGCCAGGTACTGGGAACTATGCGGCTTCTCTATCAGGGGGAGGAGTACGGCACCCTGGACCTGATCGCCGACAGCTCGGTGGAGCGCTCGGAGCTTCTCTACCGCCTGGACCGCATCCAGAAGTTCTTCCAGAACTGGTGGGTCAAGCTGCTGCTGGTGATCGTTGTGGTGGCCGTGGTGGCTCTACTGCTGCGGATCTTCGTTTTCAGCAAGCGCCGCCGTTATGCTGGTGCAGGCGCCAGCCGGCGGGGCCGTTACAGCGGACGCCGCCGCAGATAAACAGAATAAAAGAACAGCCTCCCGGCTAAAGGAGCCCCCGCAAAAGGACAACAAAAAACCAATTTTGCGCATCAGCGTGGAAGAGCCTGCGGAAAATCCGCAGGCCCTTCTTTTTGCGCACGTCAGAAAAGGGCGAAAACAGCCGGTTAACTGTCCTCGCCCCCGCTATTTGAAAAGTGCTGCGAAAAACGATCTCTCGATACGGGTTAAGCCCCATAGGTACACAATGTGCACCTATGGGGCTTAACGCTGTGTACGGGAAACGCCTATGGATGCGAACAAATTGCATCCACAGGCGTTTATACTTTGCACGTGAGGTCTTAACGGTAATGCCGCCTCAGTAAAATATTTCTTTTCAGAACTTTTATTTTTTACTTTTTTTCATCTGCTCCTTAAATGCCTTTTTCAGCATCTCTCGGCCTTCCTTTTTGGTCAAGGCATTTTGATCCAACTTTCCCATTTTTATTGCTTTGCAAACCTCAATATAGGCTTTGCCAAGGGCAAGCGTGATCACACCCGCTGTACCGGCAGACACAGCTCCGCCGGCTACTGAACCTGCGCCAGGAACCAGTTTCATCAGATTAGATGCTACAGTCTTACCAATCACAGTGGCTCCACTGACACCAAGAGCCGCAACCACCAGAGATTGGAGTGCATCGCGTTGGATATTAAATCCAAACACCTTATTAATGGCAATCATCATGGCTACTTGCTGGCCAACCAAAAGCGGAGCGTCGGCAAATGGAATCGGCACAGCGCCTGTAGCTGTAGTGCTTGCTACAAATCCCAGCACGATATTGTTTGCTTTCTCAAACATCTCCCTATATTTGTAGCCTTGAAGCTCTTCCAGCAGGTCATCCTCATAATCGCATTTATTGGTAGTTTCCATGGCGTTTTCCTCCTGATTTATGTTTAATTCAGAAAATACTGGTCAATATCCCGTTTGTTTCGCAGAACTTTTTTCGGAGTCACACCGACATAATCGGCCAATACGATAGAACCATCAAATGCAATGTTGACATCTGGGTCAAACGCAAGCTCCAACATAGATGAAAATCTTTCCATTTCTTTCTTTAACATTGCGAGGAGCTTGTAATACCGTTCATCCAGCGTTTGATTTAGTGCGGCAAAACTCTCCTGATAGGCTTGGATCAGTATTTGCTCTTTCTCGCTAAGATTGTCCTTGGCAATCTGATACATGAACATCCCGGCAACATTTCCAATCATGGCTCCCAGAACGGGAATTGGGATCGCCACCTGGCCCAGCATTGCAGAAACAGCACTAATTGACACATCCAGGCACAGGATTTCGGAATTTTCAACAAACTCCTCCGCCGAAATTTCGCCTCGGCGGAATTTGATTCCCTGACCCGTTACGCCGAAAGCTGCTGTGACAAATGCATTTGCAACCGTAGCCGGTGTAGCAGTGAAGTTTGTCATTGCGTAAACGGTTCCACCACGGATTGCACCTTGAACAGTTCCTTTTGTGGTGTCAATGCCGATATCCTTCCAGTCCTCCGCAGTAAACTCCGAAAGGCGTTTGCCCTGTTTGTGTTTCTTCCATACGCCAAGGCAGAATGTCATACCGCCTTCCATCGCTACAGAGATTCCAGCTGCCTTGACACCTTCCTGCAATGTGGGCTTGCTGGCCTCATATGCTTCATTACGACGACGCTGATCCTCCGCTTTAATGTTGTTTTCTTCTTGCTGAATGGTTTTGCCAATTTTTCCGGCCTGTACGGCTGAATAATCTAAAACCGCAGGTTCTAAATCACTTGGAGAAACTCCAGTTTCCTCAAAGAAGGTATGAATCCACTTCCACAATTGATATGTACTGGTAGATTCCTTCGCTGCTTCTTCCTGAGAAAGCGCCAAAATCCTTTGGAGGTCGTTATAGAAATCTTTCGGAATTTGATATTTTCCGCCATTTCGAATAAAATCAGGGTATTGCTCCAAATGGGCTTTGACAGCCTCAAGGCCGAAATGCCCCCCGGATCGCACAAACTTTTGCTGAATTTCTGTACCATTTCTGAGAATGTCTGCAGGGCCATTGTTATTGATCCACTCGCAGACCGCGTCTAATCCTTTTATCAGGTTACGTGCGTTTTCAATGCCAACCTCCGCAGTCTCTGCGATAAAGCCATGCATTCCTTTTGCGCCGCCCCGATTGTTTTCAATCAAGGCAGCAATATTGACCTTCATCTTCTGAAGTTCGGCCAACGCCTGCTCAAGATTCATATTTTGTGAGGTCAGCTTTGCCAGAAGTTCGTTCAACCGCAACTGATTTAGATAATCAACCCATGCAGCAACACCCTGTTCCTGCGTGCTTTTTACAATTTGCGCGACATCCATACTGAATCCTCCTAAATGGTCTTGTTCAGCATTTCAGCTAACGCCAGAGTACTGTTAACCATAGCACCAAGACGGTATTGCTCTTTCTCAGACAGTTCCAGATAATTTGCATCCCTTAAAAGTGTGTTTGCCCGAGACATATCTCGCAAATCATCCATCAACATAACCGTTTCATCTATAAGATGCTGAATTTTGGCGCTGGATTCGTTGACCTCTGCCCCAGCAATGGTAATTTTCTTCGCTTCAGCAATTGCCTCATCTGCAATCTTCTTGTTTTTATGCCCTAATGCAACTACAGATGCTGCCGTGGTTACCCCGGTTATTCCCCAGCCAATGGGCCCAGCTAAGGCTAAGAGAGCTTGGCCACCTGCAACTCCTGCTCCCCCGGCAGACAACGCCCCACCGCCCAACCATGCCAGCGCCGCTTTTGTTGCTGCTGCACCAGATAATGTGGAGATTGCAGTTCCAGTGGAGGCAGTTCCGAAGGTGGTGGCCACCCACATGGCGGCAGAAGGTGCCATACTCGCCACAGCGGCTCCGCCAGCCACTCCGGCGGCAACGCTAATACCAGATTTCACAGCGGCTTTCATTGCTTCTGCGGCATACTCTTCTGCATCTCGAAACTTCTTTTGTTCAGCCTGAATATCAGAAATTGTTTTTTCAAATTCCTTTGGCTTGTTTGCGATACTATTGAGTAAAAGCTCTATTTCTTGGATCAACTTTACACTATCTTGCCGTAAGGAATAGAGTCGGGACCCCGTTTCCTGCATAGTTTGGTATGTATTATTGTACTTTTCCACTGCGTGTTCATAAATTGAAAGAGCTTCCTTTTTGGCCTTCGTATAAAGCATACTATACCCACTCCTTAATAAATTAGATTGTTCTTCAAATAAGAATAATATAGTTTCCCTGGCTTCTCAGCCACATCTCAATGCCCTTGCCAAACACCTCAGCCTCCAAAGTCCAGCCCTCCTCGTCTTGCTCCACGATCTTCGACGTAGGCAGACGATCCAGCACGGCCTCAATGGATGGACCAGTATATTTAAACCGGATACGTTCCAGTTTGCCACCGTACATAAACTGCACCCGCTTACGGAACTCCCCCTCCTGAAAGCGATCCTTGTATGGAACTTGGAAGTACTCATCCAGAACTATGAAAGACTTGATCCGGTCAATTCGATAAATGGTGGGAAACAAATCATCCGGGTTATCAAATGTGCTCTTATCTTCCAGAAATGCTGTCAGGTAGAAGTAGTATTCTGAGAACATGATACCCACCGGCAGCACTCGGCGGCGCACCAGCTTCGGCTCCTTCATGCGCTCGTACTCGATCTCCAGTACCCGGTGATCCTGTACCGCTTGGCCGATCTCCCACAGGCCAGGGAGAATGTGCTGACCATGATGCGGCTCAATATAATGGTGTTTCTCGTTGGCCAGCAGTTCTGCTACCGCACGCTTGCTCTGTTTCGGTACACAGCAGGAGATGAGCTTGTCCAGAATCGGCAGCATCTCATCCCGGCGCATGGAGCGGCTCTCAAGTAAGATCTTACATACCGCAAGGATCTCACTGTTATTGAGCAGCGGCAGAGCAGGCTGCTCCAGCCGGTAACCTCTTTCCTGCTTGTCGTAGACGATATCCTGCCGCAGCCCCTGTTCAGCAAAAAAACAGCGCAGCGATTCCATGTCACGCTGGATGCTTCTCTCCGTGACATGAAATTGCTGCGCTAATTCTTTTTTGGGGAGAACATCGCCGCTGACCAGCCTGGAATAAATCTGCAGCAGACGCTCCGACTTTACCAATGTGCCGTCCATACGATCCTCCATGAATAATCATGTGCTCACAAGCACATATTACTATCTAAAAAATATAATAATATATTTTATAGCTCATGTCAATTTCTGTCGTGATTCGCTACCATAGTTGCATATGGAGGAATCAACTATGAAATCCATCTACACTGAACAATACCGTCAGATCGGGTTAAAGATTGCCTACTACCGAAAGCTCCGGGGACTGACCCAGGAAGAACTGGCGGAGCAGGTCGGTCTTACCCCTGCTTATATCGGCCACCTGGAGGCACCTAACATCTCCAAAGCACTGTCTTTGGACACTTTGTTTGACATTGCTGCCGTACTGGATGTGGCACCGCAAAAATTTCTGACTTTTGAGGACTGATGTCAAGCTCATTATAGCATACGTCATGGACACTGGCTGTCACCCACTTCTCCTTTTTGAGTTTTTTATCAAAAAATGGTCATATTTTTTGGTACAGTACAATATCTGTTTTTAGCTGGATATTCTGCCGCTTTTGTGCTATGGTGTCTTGCTGACAGGAGGCAGGACATATGAACGACACCCTGAAACTATTGTATGATAGATTCTACACACCTTTGCCCATGGAGGAGGCCGAGCAGGAGATCGATGACTGCCACCGACAGCTCATCGAGCGGCTGGAAAAGCCAGAGAGAAAATTAGTATTGCGGATCATTGATACCCAAAATCTAATCGCGGAGGAACGATCCATAGACAGCTTTCTCTGCGGATTCAAATTGGCCTGGGAACTCTCAAATGAACTGAACCACTACAAAAGCAGACATCCGTCTCGGTGCGATAAGACCGAAATGGATGTCTGCTTTGATTGATTGTGCGAAAAACTCTATGTGAGAAGAAAAAACGGCAAAACACGCTACCTGACAGTATCCCTTTCTCTCACGCAATTTAGATCCGCTTTCAATTTCTCCAGGATCAGGTCTTTCTCCTCAAGTGTCCGTGATTTTTTATAGCTCTTCAGCGCCTGATCTTACAATCGCTCCGCGTTACGGATCCAGTTTTCGAACTCCGGCCTGCTCATGGTACCCTTGCGTGTGCGGGCAAAGTACATCTTTTCTACCAGTTCCGGTTGGTAACCTTCCGGCTCCAGTACGGCGTACTGAATGTTCGCCTGAGGAGCATCGATCTGGTTATCCTCCCCTAGGTCACATAGGTCTCGCAGGTTTTGGCATACGTGATGACGCCTGGTTTGAGGCGGATGGGTGGGTGTTCCGCTCGTCGGTATACTTGAGTGTGTGACCATTCTTTGTGTGGTGAGGTGACAAATCGTGCTCTGCCGCGCATGGCACCGCCGCCCCTGGCGGCGGTAAAACGCCTGCCCTGAAGGGCAGGCGTTTCACGCAAGCATAGCGCAAATGTACATTTTGCGCGCTTGCAGGGGAAACCCCTGTCCCCGATGCCGCCTTCGGGCGGAACTTTTCGGCAAGGTTGCCGGAAGATCGTCTGAGCTTAGATCGGGTTTAGTGAAATCATCAAATCCGATCTCATTTGAATATTTGGCAATTCCGGCGGCAGTTCATTGCGCTGAAAATAGGGTCCGGCAACCTTGCCGGACCCTATTTTCACCTGCATCAGGATGTCGTTTTTTCACTAAACTGTCTACATGATTGGGTACATTATAATCCGTACAAGGGTGTCCATGTTAGCACCCTAGAGGTCAAGAAATCCAGGGCAGGGTGCATCATGAGACCCCCCATTTTTCTTTTTTAATGCGGACACAGACTGTCCGCATTATCTGTTAGGATGGGTGCGAGAACCGGGGATGGACCTGGAGCCGTCTCCCGAGAGGAGGAGCAACATGAACACACAAACACACCGCACCTGTATCCGGATGAGCCAGGAGGAATACGACCTGCTGAAAGAGAAAAGCAGGGCTGCCGGACTGTCCGCCAACGCCTGGCTGATGAGAGAGCTGGAGCGAAACCGCCCTATACTCTACCGGGAGAAAGAGACGAGAGCGGCCATCGCCTTTGCGGATGAGGCTGGCCGGGACATCAACGCCGTGGCCAGGGCATTCAACAGCGGCTGCGGCACCGCCCAGCAGCTGGGCTTTTCCGTCCGCCGCCTGGCCCAGGTGGTGGAGCAATTCCGGCAGGTGCGAAAGCTGGGGTACCCCTATGCGGTATAAACAC
This sequence comes from Flintibacter sp., assembly GCF_046973065.1. Classification (NCBI taxonomy): domain Bacteria; kingdom Bacillati; phylum Bacillota; class Clostridia; order Eubacteriales; genus Flintibacter; species Flintibacter sp. Next base: position 11,767 of record NZ_JBKVXZ010000052.1, read on the forward strand.
AAGCCACGCCCACCTATGCGGGACAACAGCTGTTCTCTGTCCGTCCGCATGACGGAGGAGCAGTACCAGCGGCTGTGCCGCTATCTGGCCATCACCAGACTGCCGGTCACAACTTATTTCCGCAAGCTGATCAAGTAAACCACGATCCACGCCCGAATGCCCAGGCAGAAGATAGACCCGCATCCCGCCGTAAACCATATCTACTCCAACATCCGGCAGATCGCCCGCTGCCCAAAGGCCAGAGAACTCGCCCCGGAGCAGATTGCGCAGCTGGAGTTTCTGGCGGACAAGCTCTGTGAGGAGTACTTCCTTCTCTCCACCCAGTAATAGCCTCTGTAAGGCCACAGGAGGCCCCGTGTGGCCTCGCAGGCCCAGAGGGGGGATAGGTAGAAACTGGGCGCTTTCAGCCGAATCGTCAGGAGCGTCACTTTTATGTCACAGGAGCAGAAAATTGCCTTTGACAATAGTGTCAAAGGCGATCCGCGGGAGGAGCGGAATATACCACAGAGCCGTGAGACCGCTTTTGATGAAATCACCAAAAGCGCTGCCCAGCAAGGTTTGGCAAAGTTGCCGAACCTTCCCGACCAGAGATGGAGGAAACGAAAATGTCAGAAGAAGCGAAAGATGATGTTCAACAGGTAAAAGCGGAACGCCTTCAGCGCTCCCATGGGCGGCTTATCCGTGTGGTGTCTGTGTTCCCGCAGCAAGGCAGCGCCACCCCGGAGGACAAGCTGAAAGCCCTCATCAACCTGGACGCGCAGCAGGGAAAGCTGTGTGCCTAAAGGACTGGACATTGCCCAGGCTTTGGGGTATTGTGTAGGCGCGATGCGCTGAATCGGTTTGACGAGAAAAAAGGAGGGCTGTATGAAACAGTCAAACCAGAATGAGATCACCGCCCTGTACTGCCGTCTTAGCCAGGATGACGGGGCGGACGGAGAGTCCAACAGCATCCAGAACCAGCGGAATATCCTGGAGCGGTACGCACGGGAGCACCGCTTCCCCAACCCCCGCTTTTATGTGGATGATGGCTATTCCGGGGGCAGCTTCAACCGCCCCGGCTTCCAGCAGATGATGACGGATATGGAAAACGGGAAGATCCGCACCATCATCACCAAGGACCTGTCCCGGCTGGGACGCAACCAGCTCCACACGGGGCTGTACATCGAGGAACGCTTCCCCATGTTCGGCGTCCGTTACATCGCCATCAACGACAATGTGGATACCGACCGGAGCGAGAGCACAGAGCTGATGCCCTTCAAGAACCTGTTCAACGAGTGGTTTATTCGGGACACCAGCCGGAAGATCCGGGCGGTGCAGCGGGCCAAGGCGGAGCGCGGGGAGCGGCTGGGCACCAGAGCGCCCTACGGTTACCGCAAGGACGAGCAGGACCGCAAGAAGCTGGTGGTGGACGAGGAGGCCGCCGCCGTGGTGCGCCGTATTTTCGCCCTGTGCGCCGCTGGGCAAGGACCCAGCCAGATAGCCCGACTGCTGAAGCGGGAACAAGTGCTATGCCCTACGGCCTACGCTTACAAAACCTTTGGCGTTGCCCATAGCAGTCTGAATTTGAATGATCCCTATGGGTGGTCCGACAGTACGATTGCCAACATGCTGGAGAATGAGATTTACCTGGGCAACACCATCAATCTCCGGTACAGCACCCGTTCCTACAAGGACAAGCGGAAAGTGGAACATCCCAGGGAGGAATGCATGGTGCTGGAAAATACCCACCCCGCCCTGGTGAGCCGTGAGGTCTGGGATATCGTCCAGCGGGTACGCCAGCACAAACGGCGACCTACCAAGATGGACGAGCAGAACAAGTACTCCGGGCTGGTGGTGTGCGCCGACTGCGGAAGCACCATGGTGCTCCACCGCGCCCATACCATGAGCCGGTCCTACAACCACTTCACCTGCCGGACTTACAAGAAGGACGGCACCCTCTGCACCGCCCACTATATCCGGGAGTGTGTGCTGGATGACGTGGTTCTGGAGGATCTGCGGCGGGTGACAGCAATGGCCAGGGAGCACACCCAGGAGTTTGCCGCATACATCGGCAGCAGACAGTCTGCGGAGATCCGAAAAGAGATGCGTGGGCTGGAACGGGAATTGGCCGCTATGAAGAAGCGGAGTAAGGAGCTGAACAGCATCTTCAAGCGCCTTTATGAGGACAGCGTCCTGGGGCGGATCACAGCGGAGCAATTCCAGACGCTCTCCGGCAGCTACACCCAGGAGATGGAAGCGCTGAATAAGACCATCCCAGAAAAGGAAACTGCCATTCAGAGGCTGCGGGAGCAGGTGTCCGGCACAGACCACTTTATCTCCCTGGCAAAGCGGTACACAGACATCCAGGAGCTGACACCGGAGCTGCTGCGGCTGTTCATCCGAAAGATCGTGATCCACGAAAAGGACGTGAAGTGGAGCAAGCACGCTCAGCAGACGGTGGAGATCCACTACAATGACATTGGCTGTGTGGAACTGCCACAGCCGAAAGGTCAGTCCACCGCCAAGGGTGCGTGAGACAAAAAGAAGTCCCCGGCAGATACTGCCGAAGCAATATCTGCCGGGGGTTCAGACACCTGCAAAGTTACCCCTGTCAGGGGGAACCAAAGCCGGGAGGCTGTTTGTTTACTTGGAGAAACGGAACACGGTGGTATGGTCCCAGGTTTCACCCGGGCGCAGCACGCAGGAGGGGAAATTGGGGTGGTTGGGGCTGTCGGGGTAGAACTGAGTCTCCAGACACACGCCCTCCCGGTTGTGGTAGGTGACGCCGCCCTTGCCGGTGGGGCAGCCGGCCAGGAAGTTGGCTGCGTAGCACTGAACGCCGGGCAGGGTGGTCTCCACCTCCATGGTGATGCCGCTCTTGTCGCCCACCAGCCGGGCGGCGGGACGGAGGGTGCCCATGGGGCCGTCAATGACCCAGTTGTGGTCGTAACCGCCGCAGTGCAGCAGCTGAGGGAAGAGACGGCCGATGCGCTGGCCGATGGTGTGGGGATAGAGGAAGTCCATGGGGGTGCCCGTCACCTCTTCGATCTTTCCGGTGGGGATGCTGCCGGGGACCACGGGGGTGTAGTGGGCGGCGTGGAGAACTAGAACGTGGTCCAGAATGGAGCCGCTGTTGTGGCCGTTTAAGTTAAAGTAGGTGTGGTTGGTGAGGTTGCAGACGGTGGGACGGTCGGTGGTGGCCTGGTAGCGGGCCACCAAAGCATTGCCATCCAGGGAGTAGGTCACCTGGGCGGTGAGGGCGCCGGGGAAACCCTCCTCCATGTCCTGGCTGTGGTAGGTGAAGCGGACCCCATCGGGGACCTCTTCGGCCTGCCATACCCGGGTGGAGAAGCCGGTGGGGCCGCCGTGGAGATGGTTGTCTCCGTCGTTGACGGCCAGGGTGTATTCTACACCGTCCAGGGTGAAGCGGCCGGCGGCAATGCGGTTGGCATAGCGGCCCACGGTGGCGCCCAGGTATTTATCCTGGCTCTCATAGGCATCCAGAGTATCATAGCCCAGGGCCACATCCACCATCTTGCCCTCCTTGTCCGGAACATTCAGGGAGACGAGGGTAGCGCCGTAGGTGAGGAAGGTGCAGGAGAGCTGGTCGTTGTCCAGGGTGATGATCTCCACGGCCTGGCCATCCCGGGTCTGTCCAAAGGGTTTGCGCTGCATAATGAGGACCTCCTATTTTAATTTAAAATCAAAGATCAAAACAGAGCTGCCAGAGACTGGGTGTAGGGGGGACGGCAGATCCCCTTTTCGGTAATAATGGCGGTGATGAGGGTGTGATCGGTGACGTCGAAGGCGGGGTTATAGCACGTTATTCCTGCCGGAGCCTGGGGCTCTTTATAAAAGAGAGAGCGGATCTCCTCTCCGCTGCGCTCCTCGATAGGGATATCTGCCCCGGTGGGGCAGCTTAAGTCGATGGTAGAGGTGGGGCCCAGCACGTAGAAGGGGATGTGGTAGTGGTGGGCCAGGATAGCCACACCGCTGGTGCCAATCTTGTTGGCGGTGTCCCCGTTGGCGGCCACCCGGTCGCAACCCACCATGCAGGCCTGCACCCAGCCGTTTTTCATCACCAGGGAGGCCATGTTGTCACAGATGAGGGTGACGTCTGCCCCCGCCTGCTGGAGTTCATAGGCGGTGAGCCGTGCCCCCTGGAGGAGAGGGCGGGTCTCGTCGGCAAAGATTTTCAGGGGGAAGCCCTCTTTGGCCGCCAGGTGGAGGGGACCCTGTCCGGTGCCGTAACAGGAGGTGGCCAGAGGGCCGGCGTTGCAGTGGGTGAGCACCCCGTCCCCCGGGTGGAGCAGGGAGAGGCCGTAGCGGGAAATTTTCTCGCACATGTCTATGTCCTCGGCCTGGATGGCCAGAGCCTCCGCCTCCAACCGGTCCAGAAGCTCCGGCAGGGGGAGGGGCAGCTCCAGCAGGGACGTCATACGCCGCAGCGCCCAGGACAGATTCACCGCCGTGGGCCGGGAGGAGGCAAGATAGTCCGCCTGCTCCCGCAGCCAAGTGTCAAAAGCGGGGCGCTCCATCTGGGGGCGCTGATGGGCCAGGGCGGACAGGCACATGCCTGCGCATACTCCAATGGCAGGGGCACCCCGCACCCGCAGGGCGTGGATGGCCTCATACATCTCCCCGGCAGTGGTCAGGGTGAGAAAGACCCGGCGTGCGGGCAACTGGGTCTGGTCCAAAATGATGACGCCGGTCCCATCGGGACTAAGGCGGACATTTTCCGGAAGGTCAGTCATGGGGTTCCTCCTTCGTTCGAGGCTGGGCCAGGGTGCGGTAGTGCTCCGACAGGCCACGGATGGCCTCTACCTGCTGCTCAGTCAGGGGGACACCCTCCCCCAGCAGGGCGATGTTCAAATAGATCTTTGCCGTGTGCTCCAGCTGTTCCATGCGGTCAAAGGCGCTCCACAGGTCGCTCCCCCAGGTGAGGGCACCGTGGTTGGCCAGCAGTACCCCGTTGTGGTCGGCCACAAAGGGCAGGATACTTTCCGGCACCTCCGGGGTGGAGGGCAGGGCATAGGGAGCTACCGGGATGGGGCCCAGCCCGCTGACCACCTCGGTGAGATAGGGTACGTCCAAAGGGCGGCGGCAGGCGGCAAAGGCAGTGGCAGCGGCTGGGTGGGCGTGGACCACCGCGCCTACATCGGGACGGGCGGCGTACACCGCCCAGTGCATGGGGGCCTCGGAGGAAGGGTGCCGGTTCCCCTCTAATACATGGCCCTCTCCGTCGCACACCACCAGCATCTCCGGGGTGATGCGGCCCTTGCTCACCCCCGAGGGGGTAATGAGGAACCGGCCGTCCTCCAGGCGCAGGGAGAGGTTTCCGTCGTTGCTGGCCACATAGCCCCGCTGGTAGAGGAGGTGGCAGGCCTCACACAGCTGGGATTTGGCAAAGGCCAGGGCGCTGGGTGCGCCCTGGCCCGGTATGTAACCGCTCACAGGAAGATCTTGCTGGGGGCACGCCGTCCGGCGTACTGGTCCTCCAGCTCATGCTGGTGGTAGAGGTAGCCCTCGTGATCGAAGTACTTGGCGCCCTTGGGGCACTTCTTCACGCAGGCGCAGCACTTGATGCACTTGCCCACCACGTTGGATACGTCATTGGGGTCAATGGAGCCCATGGGGCACAGCCGGGCGCACAGACCGCACTTGACGCACTTGTCCGGGTCGGTCTTGGGCTTGGCCTTCAAAAAGTCCTTGATGGGCTCGCCGTAGCGGTCCCGGGGGGTGTAGTAGGGGCGGATGGGGTCGCAGCCCTCCACCTCCACCGCCTGGGTGGGGGCTTCGGTGAGACCTTTCACCTTCTCAGCGGCCTTGTGAGCCAGCTCGTCCACCAGGGCCATGTCGTCGGCGTCGGGACGGCCCGCGCCCAGAATGGTGGAGAAGGAGTGCTCGCCCACGAAGGCGCCGGCGGCAACCGGCATAAAGCCGTTGTCCCGCATGACGTTTTTCAGCTCCATCAGGCCGTCGTCAAAGTTGCGGTTGCCGTAGAGCACCACAGGGATGGCCAGGGCGCCCTGGGCCTTCACCTTGTCCCGCACATAGGGCAGCAGCAGGTTGGGCACGCGGCCGGCATAGACGGGCACGCCCATGACCACCAGGTCGTCGGGGCCGAAGGTGAGCTCGTCCTCCCGGCTCTTGGGCAGGTTGAAGCTGAAGGTCTGGTACTGAGCGCCCAGCTCCTGGGCCACAGTCTTGGCCAGGGTGGTGACCACCTTCTCGGTGGTGCCGGTGGCGCTGAAGTACACCGACCAGACGGTTTTGATCTCCATGATGTAATATCCTCCTCACAAATATTCCCGCCGGAGAAGTGGGGTCACTCCTCGGCGGTGCCGGATACGATCTGGGTGTCCACCACACAGTCCGCCTTGATCTTCCCCAGGGCGGCCATGTGGGGCGTGGTCAGGTGGGCCTGCTGGGCCGCCCGGTCCCGCCAGCGCTCCACCAGCAGCAGGGTGTCGTCCTCCTCCGCGGGCAGGTAGTAGGCGTACTGGAGGCAGCCGTCCTCCTGGCGTACGGCATCCAGAATGCCCTGGGCCTGTACCTCCTTTAAAAAGGTATCCCGCATACCGGGCTTCATGGTGTAGGTTACGTTAAGAAGCAGCATCGTTTGCCCTCCTGTTCAGCGGTTTTTCATGCGCTGAAAATCCAGATATCCCTCTAAAATCAGCGAAGCGGCCACCGCGTCCACGGTTTTCTTCCGCTTCTTTGCGTTTTTGCCCCCCTCGGCCAGAATGCGGTGGGCATCCACGGTAGTGCGCCGCTCGTCCCACAGCACCGGCTCCAGACCGGTGGCCTGGGCGACCTGGGCGGCAAAGTCCCGGTAGAGCTGGGCACGGGGTCCCTCCGTGCCGTCCATATTCCGGGGAAAGCCCATGACCAGCTGGTCCACCTGGTGCTCTTTGACCAGCCGCGCCAGCTCCGAGAGCACCACCTCCGCCTTGCGGGAGTGGATGGTGGTAGTCATCCCGGCCAGAAAGCCGGTGGGGTCGGAGATGGCAACGCCGGTGTGGGCGTCGCCGTAGTCGATGGCCATGACGCGCAAACAATCAACTCCTTCCAATCTCTTCCCCTACACTATACAAGAAAAAACGCGGCCTTACAAGAGGAAGACGCGGCTTATTTCAGCGCGTCGGACACCCGCAGCATCAGGTCCTCGTGGGTGCGGTCCACCAGGTGGGTGTAGATGCGTCCGGTGGTGGAGGGGGTGGAGTGGCCCAGGGCCTTGCCGATGTCAAAGAGGGAAGCTCCCTGGCAGGAGGCGATGGTGGCAAAGGTGTGGCGCAGGCCGTGGAAGGTGAGGCGAGGGAGGTTGTTGCGGCGCACAAAACGGGTGAAGGCCAGAGACAGGGCGTTGGGGGAGTAGGGGCGCTGCTTATGGTCCAGGACCACGTAGCCCTCGGGGTTAAAATTGTCCGGGTCCTGGCAGCGCAGGGCCTCCTGGCGGCTCTGCTCCTGCTCCAGCAGCAGGCACAGCTCATCGGCCAGATAGAGGGTGCGCACTGAGGCGCGGTTTTTGGTCTCCTTCTGCACGATGTTGGCTCCGTAGGCGGTGCGGGCCTCCCGGATGATGACCAGGCGGCGCTGGAGGTCCACGTTGTCCCACTTCAAACCGCAGATCTCCTCCCGGCGCATACCCAGACTGCCCGCCAGCTTTACCGGCAGCTCCAGAGGTTTTCCCTGGATGAGCTGGTAGAGCTGCTTGAGTTCCAGGTTGTCGTAGAAGGAGGTCTCCTTGGGACGGGGACGGGGCGGCTCCACCCGGTTCATGGGGGAGACGGGGATCATCTCCTGGCGCACCGCCGAGCGCAGGGCGCTGGAGAGCAGGTCGTGGTGGCGGCGCATGGTGTTGGAGGAGAGATTGGCCTCCCGCTGGGTGGTGGTGTAGTACTCCTGGACCTGTTTGGCGCTGAGCTTGGTCAGGGGCGTGTCTCCCAGGGCGGGGTCAATGTGGTTGTCGATGATCTTCTGGTAGGCGTACACCGTGGTCTCCGCCCGGTTGGGACGCACGATGGAGTCCATCCAGTATTCCAGCCACTGGGACAGGGTCATCTCCTGGGCGGGAACAAACTGGGGCTGTTCCCGGGTGGCATGAAATTCCTTCAGACCGTTTCGGGCCGCGGCCAGGGTGGGGAAGGTACGGTATTGCTTGATGCGCTTACCATTTTCATCCCGCCCCAGGTCAATGCTGACGTAGTAGAGATGGCGTATGTCGTCGTATGAGATATTTCGTTCTACTGTTTTCCTGGCCATAGTCGGTCCTCCTTTTAAAACTGATGGATGGGCAATTACCAAACACACACAGGGTGCCCTCCGTGTTTATTTTTGGCAGCTCTGGGAATAAAAAATTCATGTCCGCCCACAAAAGTGCCTGGGAGCAAAAAAACCGGACGCCCGGGTGTGGACATTATGTGGGAACCCTTTCCACGAAAAAACGCGCCTGCCTGGCATGATGTCGGCAGGGCAGCTGGAAGAGAAGGATTGAAGCGGGAAAATTGTTAAGATACACCAAAAGAGAAGGGCGGATAAAATGGGTGGCTTGTCACATTGTATCATATTCTGTCGAAAAAGTCATGCCTTATATCTCCTGGTAAAATTTTCAGAGCAAAAAGAGGAAAACACAGAGAAAAAACAAGCTTTTAAGTATGGCGGGGGTATGGTACACTGGGGGCGGGTGATAACATGATACGGATTCAAAATATTCCCCTGCCTGTGGGCGGGAGTTTGGAACAGCTGCGCCGCAAAGCGGCCCGGACGCTGGGGCTGCGTCCCGGGGCATTGAAGCAGGTGCGGCTGGTGCGTCAGTCCATCGACGCACGGAAAAAGCAGGATGTACACTATGTGTATACCTTGGATGTGGAAGTGGAGCAGGAGGAGGCGGTGCTGTCGGCCTGCACGGCCCGCAACGTCTCCCTGGTCTATCCGGTACCCTACGCATTCCCTGAGGTAAAGCGCCGTTCCACCAACATGCCGGTGGTGGCGGGAATGGGGCCGGCGGGCCTGTTTTCCGCTCTGTTTCTGGCCCGGAACGGTATTCCCTGCGTGGTGCTGGAGCGGGGCCAGGATGTGGATACCCGCACCAAAGATGTGGAGCGGTTCTGGAAGGACGGCGCTCTGGACCCCAGCTCCAACGTGCAGTTTGGCGAAGGGGGTGCAGGCACCTTCTCCGACGGCAAGCTGACCACCGGGACCCACGACCCCCGCATTGCCGCGGTGATGGACGCCCTCATTGAAGCGGGAGCGCCGGAGGACGTGAAGTGGTCCCACAAGCCCCACATCGGTACCGATATTTTGCGCCAGGTGGTGAAAACCATCCGTCAGGAGCTCATCTCCCTGGGCTGTGACGTGCGCTTTGGCAGCTGCCTCACCGGACTGGAGCACAGAGGCGGACAGCTCAGCGGCATTTGGGTGGAGGGCCCGGAGGGGCGCTACCGTCTGGACTGTGATGCCCTGGTGCTGGCCCCCGGCCACTCCGCCCGGGATACCTTCCGGATGCTGGAGCAGGAGGGGGTGCCCATGGAGCAGAAGAGCTTTGCTATTGGTGTGCGCATCGAGCACAAGCAGAAGCTCATCTCCCAGGCCCAGTACGGCCCCTTCTGGGACCAGCTGCCGCCCACCGACTACAAGCTGGCCTGCCATCTGCCCAACGGCCGCTCCGCCTTTACCTTCTGTGTGTGCCCCGGCGGCCAGGTGGTAGCCTCGGCCTCCGAGCCGGGCCAGCTGGTGACCAACGGCATGAGCTACCGCAGCCGGGATGGAGAGAACATCAACGGCGGTTTCCTGGTGGGAGTTGGTCCGGAGGACTTTCAGACCTTCGGTGCCGACCCACTGGCCGGAGTGCGCTTCCAGGAGCAGTGGGAGCGCGCCGCGTTCCAGGCGGGAGGCGGCGGCTTCATGGCTCCGGCCCAGCGGGTGGAGGATTTTCTGGCAAAGCGCGCCTCCCAGGGACCTGGAGAAGTGCGGCCTACCTACCAGCCCGGCGTGACCTGGACTACACTGGAGGACTGTCTGCCTGATTATGTCACCGATACCCTTCGGGGGGCGTTGCCTGTTCTGGACCGGAAGCTCCACGGTTTTGCCCATCCCGACGGGGTGCTCACCGGGGTGGAGACCCGGTCGTCCTCTCCGGTGCGGATCGTCCGGGACGAGACGTACCAGTCCAACCTGCGGGGGTTGTATCCCTGCGGCGAGGGTGCAGGATATGCTGGGGGAATTGTGAGTGCCGCCGTGGACGGCATCCGGGTGGCCGAAGCGGTGGCCCGGGGATAATGAAATAAAAACAAACACAGGGCGCTGCTTTTGGCAGCGCCCTGTGTTTTATACCTTTTAATACGTATGATCGCAGATCTCCTGGATCTTGGCCTGGAGACGCTTCAGGTCCTCGAAGGTCTCGGGGCGGCGGCGGGGGTCCCGCAGAATGGCCGCCGGGTGGAACAGGGCCATCATCTGCACGCCGGACTTTTCAAACCACTGGCCGTGCTCCTTGGTGATCTTGAAGTCGGGCTTGATGAGCCGCATGGCGGCAATGCGGCCCAGACACACGATGATCTTGGGACGAATGAGGGCCACCTGGTTGCGCAGATAGCCGATGCAGGCGTCCTGCTCCGTGTTCAGGGGGTCCCGGTTCTGAGGCGGACGGCACTTGACCATGTTGGCAATGTACACGTTCTTCTCCCGGCTCAGGTCGATGACCTCCAGCATGTCGTCCAGCAGCTTGCCGCCCCGGCCCACAAAGGGCAGTCCCTGCAGGTCCTCGTTCTCGCCGGGGCCTTCTCCAATGAGCATGACCTCCGCATCCCGGGGGCCGGTGCCGAAGACCACGTTATGGCGGGTCTGGGACAGGGCGCATTTCTGGCAGGAGAGGCACTCCTGCTCCAATTCTTTCCAATCCAGCATAGCGTTTCCCTCACTCCGTGTTGATTTGTTCGAGTGTACCATAAAATGACGAAGGACGCAATGGTGGAAGATGGCAGATAAAAACCACAAGATATTGTGCCAAAAAAGAAACGAAAGCACAACGAAAAAACGAAATGAGAAATTATGTAAAATAAAATAGAACGTATGTTTTATGTGAAAAAGCGGTCGAAACCCAGGGAAACCTGCGGTTTTTTTCTGTGCAAATCGGAAAAAAAGGGTTGCTTTTTATGTCAACAGCTTTTATACTAAAACACAAGGGTGGGGGAAAGTGGAGCTATTCCCCACAAAAAGGGTTTCAAGTGGGGGAGAGGTGAATGGGATGACCGGCACGTACGAGCACAGCATCGACGCCAAAGGCCGCCTGTTCATCCCCGCCAAGCTCCGGGAGGAGCTGGGTGTCTCCTTTTACCTGGCCATGGGTATCGACACCTGTCTGGCCATCTACCCCCAGGCCACCTGGGACAAGTTTACCGAAAAATTTGCCTCCCTGCCCATGACACAATCCAGAGTGATGCGTCCCCTGTTTGCCAACGCGGTGAAATGCGAGCTGGACAGCCAGGGACGCATTGTTATTCCTCAGAAGCTGCGCAAGTACGCTCAGCTGGAAAAGGATGCGGTCATTCTGGGTGTGAACGACCGGGCTGAAATCTGGAGCGCCAAGCTCTGGCAGGAAGACGAGGAGGAAATGACCCCCGCCAAGATGGCCGAGTGCATGAGCGCTTTGGGGTTCTGATCTGATATGAGTGAGACATTTACCCACCGTCCGGTGCTGCTGGACGAGTGTATCGAAGCTTTGAATATCCGCCCCGACGGGATCTACCTGGATGGAACCCTGGGACGGGCGGGCCACAGCCGGGAGATTGCCCGGCGGCTGACCACGGGACGGCTCATCTGTGTGGACCGGGACCAGGCCGCTCTGGACGCGGCTCAGGACCGGCTGAAGGACTGGATGGACCGGGTCACCCTGGTGCACAGCAACTTTGATCAGCTGGATGCCATTCTGGACCGCTTGGGACTGGCCGGTGTGGACGGCATGCTGTTTGATCTGGGCGTATCCTCCCCGCAACTGGACGACGGCTCCCGGGGATTTTCCTACATGGCCGACGCCCCCCTGGATATGCGCATGGACCGCTCTGAGGGGCTTACCGCCGCCGATGTGGTGAACCAGTGGTCTCAGGAGGAGCTGCGGCGCATTTTGAGCCAGTACGGCGAGGAGCGCTACGCCTCCTCCATTGCCGCCGCCATCGTCCGCCGCCGCCAGGACAAGCCCATTGAGACCACCCTGGAGCTGGTGGATATCATCAAAAGTGCCATGCCCGCCCGGGCGCTGAAAGAGAAGCAGCACCCGGCTAAGCGGAGCTTTCAGGCCATCCGCATCGCCGTAAACGATGAGCTGGCCAGTGTGGACCGGATGGTCCGTGCCGCGGTTCCCCGCCTCAACAGGGGGGGACGGCTGGCCGTGATCACCTTCCACTCGTTGGAGGACCGGATCGTGAAGACCGATCTGGCCGAATTTGCCAAGGGATGTACCTGTCCGCCGGATTTCCCGGTGTGTGTGTGCGGGAAGACCCCGGACGTGAAGCTGACACCCCGCAAGCCCATCCTTCCCTCTGAGCGGGAGGTGGAGGAAAACCCCCGCGCCCGAAGCGCCAAGCTGCGGGTGGCCGAGAAATTAAAAGACCCCACGCAATCGTTTTGTGAAATCGGGAGAGAAATGGAGTGACCGGAATGGCAAGCCGCCATCGCACCAACACAGCCTCATATAATACCTACGGCAGCGTGGCATACGCTCCCGCTTACGAAGGCGGCGCCCTTCGCAGCCCCAAAGAGCGGACCCTTCAGCCCCAGCCCAAGGTTCGCACCCACGAGCGTACCCGCAGTCTCACCCGGACGAAAGTTCAGGTCCGGGAGGCAGGCGAGATTTCTCCCTTTGCCGTGGTTGGATTTTTGGCGGTGGGTGTGTTTGCGGTGCTGGTGATTTTCAGCTATGCCCAGTTCACCGTGGCCAACAGCCAGCTCTCCTCCCTGCGCAGTGAGCTGAGCGATCTGCAGGCGCAGAACGTGACCCTCTCGGCTGAGTATGAGCGGGTCTTTGACATGGAGCGTATCCAGGCCGCCGTGGGAGACACCATGGTCCGGCCCACCAACGACCAAGTGGTCTACCTGGATCTGTCCCAGCCCGACAACGTGGTGCTGAGCGAGGATCAGGAGCGGTCCACCGGTATCCGGGGAGCCCTGGAGGGTCTGGAGGACATTTTCCATCAAGTGATCGAATATTTCCGCTGAGATAGCGCATATAGTGAGCTGTAAAGCGGCACATCAGACAAGGGCGCAAGAAAGAAATTTCTTGCGCCCTTCTACCGCAAAGGAGGACTCAGATGTACAGACAACGGCAGCCCGAACCCCGGAAAAACCCCAGCGAGCGCAGCCGCCAGTCCAAACGGCTGGTGTTCCGCCGCTCTATGGTACTCATGGGCGTGTTTGGCCTGGGATTATATATTCCTCTGCTGATCCAGCTGTGGAACATCGCCATCGTGCACCACGATGAGTATCAGACCAAAGCCATCGAGCAGCAGCTGATGGACGTGACCGTGTCAGCCAACCGGGGCGAGATCCTGGATGCCAACGGCGATGTGCTGGCCATGTCGGCCACGGTATACAACCTGATCCTGGCCCCCAAGGACCTGGTGGCCAGTGTGAGTGAGAGTAAGTTCAAGGATGAGGACGGCAACCTGGACGAGGATGCCTACAACGTCGAGATCCAGCGCAAGCGGGATGTGGTGGTGGACGGCCTGTGTGAGCTGATGCCTGACCTGGACCGGGAGAAGCTGGAACAGCGCATGGAGAAGACCAACTCCCAGTATGAGGTGCTGGCTACCCAGATCGAGGAGCAGGACGCCAAGGCCATCCGGGCCTTTATCGAGGAGAACAATACCTCCTACTACCTCTATCTCACCCCCAGTACTAAGCGCTACTACCCCTACGGTTCCCTGGCCAGCCAGGTGCTGGGCTTCGTTAACTCCGAGGGCGGCGCCTACGGCCTGGAGGCCTGGTACGAGGACCTGCTCAAGGGCGTGCCCGGCCGTGTGGTGACGGGCAAGACCGCCCAGAACGTGGAGATGTATAACAGCTACTCCAATTACATCGATGCCATCAACGGCTACGATCTGACCCTGACCCTGGACGCTACCATCCAGTCCTACGCTCAGCAGGCGCTGGAAAAGGGCATTGAGATGTACGACGTGCAAAACGGCGGCTTCTGCCTGGTGATGGACCCCCAGACCGGAAAGGTGCTGGCCATGGCCAGTTCCCCCAACTTTGATCCCAATAACTACTCGGTCATTACCGACAGCTTCCTGCTGGAGGATGTGGACACCGATACGGCCACCATCTACCAGCAGCTGAAGGCGGAGAACGACACAAAACCTGCCGACGAGCAGCTCACCGACGCGGAGCTTCAGGAGCAGGCC
>NZ_JBKVXZ010000053.1:0-25809 GCF_046973065.1 Flintibacter sp.
ACACAGGCAACAAGCCGCTCCAGGCCGTTTTCTACCGCTTCCATGGGTCACTCCTCCTTTGCCGCCCGCCAGGGCACATCCTGAAATCGCTCGCCCGCCTCCAGCACCTCAATAGTCCCGGCGGACACGTCCAAAATCCGTGCAGAAAATTCCTCTGCCCGCTCCTCCGGAAGCAGGACAGACAGCACCACATCGGCTCCGTAGTCCACCTGCTCCACCACGCCGCCGAAGGATTCCACCTCCCGGCGGGTGCTCTCAAACTGGGCGTAGGTGCAGGGCACCTCCATGGCTACCCAGCGGCGTACCACCGAGATACCCGCCGCGTCCAGGGCGTCCTTGGCTCCCTGGGTATAGGCCCGCACCAGTCCCCCGGCCCCCAGGAGGATGCCCCCAAAGTACCGGGTGACCACACAGCACACGTTGACCACGCCCTCCCGCTGAAAGACATTGAGCATGGGCTGTCCGGCGGTGCCCTGAGGTTCTCCGTCGTCGGAGTAGCGCACCGGGCCATCCTTGATGATGTAGCACCAGCAGTTATGCCGGGCGTCGTAGTAGCGCTTTTTCATCTCCTCGATGTGGGCGCGTGCCTCTTCTTCCGTTTCCACCCGCCAGACATGGCCGATGAAGCGGGAGCGCTTTTCCACAAACTCACTCTCGCTGGCCTGGGTGGGAATATAATATTCGGTCATAACATCACCGCCCGTCTGTTTTCCCAGTCCGCCCGGCTTAAGGCATAAAAATGCGTCAACCGGCACTCATTCAGCAGTTCTACCTGCTCCTCCTGAGAAAACTGGTATTGAAACCCGCACTTTTCAATCACACGGTGGGAACGCTCATTTCCGTCATAGTGGTTACACCAAATGGTACTCAGTCCCAGCTCTTCAAACCCCCAATGAATCAGCTCCCGGGCAGCTTCTGTCATCAGGCCGCGTCCCCAGAAGTCCGGGTGGAGGGCATACCCTAGTTCTTCATCCGGCCCAGGCAGCTCCTTCCGGTGCCGGCCCACAAAACCGGCGGACCCGATCACCGCCCCGTGCTCCCGCTCCACCACAGCAAACACATTGGGCGCAGAAAATACGGTGCGGATGATTTCTCGGCTCTCTTCCAAGCTGGCGTGAGGAGGCCAACCAGCCACCGGCCCCACCCGAGGGTCCTTTGCATAGGCATACAGGTCCTCCGCGTCGCGCTCTTCAAAGGGGCGAAGGGTCAACCGTTTTGTTGTTAACGTCATGATCCCAGTCTCCTTATCCGTTTCTCTCCGAACATGAGGGGGATAAATGGCTGCGGCTTAATCTTCCCACGGCTCCTTGTGGGGCTGCCAGCCCTCCACCAGGGGACCCAGCTGGCCGATGGTCTTGGGGGTACACACCGCCACCACGTCGATGGTCTCGGCGTACTCCACCTGCTCCACCTTGGCCTCCTGATAGAGCTGGTCTAAAATGCCGCCCTTATCGTAGGGCAGGTGGATGGTCACCCGCTTGGCGCCGCTGTCCAGCCGCTTGCCGATGGCCTCCAACAGCTTGTCCAGCCCCTCCCCTGTCTTGGCGGAGATGGAGACGATGTCCTCTCCGTGGGGACGAATTTCGCCGGTCCACTTATCGCACTTGTTAAAAACTTCAATGCGGGGAGTCTGCTCTGCCCCCAGCTCCAGAATGAGCTGGTCTACCACCTGAGCCTGCTCCCGCCACTCCGGGTTGGAGGCGTCGATCACATGGAGCAGCAGGTCGGCGAAGGATAGCTCCTCCAGGGTAGCCTTGAAAGCCTCCACCAGATGGTGGGGCAGCTTGCGGATAAAGCCTACCGTGTCGCTCAGGAGCACGGTGCAGGTGTCGGAAATCTCCAGGGTGCGGGTGGTGGTGTCCAGGGTATCGAAAAGCCGGTTGTTGGCGGGGATTTCCGAGCCGGTGAGCTTATTGAGCAGGGTGGATTTGCCCGCGTTGGTATAGCCCACGATGGCCACCACCGGCACCTCGTTCTTCTCCCGGCGCTGGCGCTGGGTGGCACGGACCCGGCGCACATCCCGCAGCTCCTCCTCCAGCTTGGAGATCTTGCGGCGGATATGCCGCCGGTCAGTCTCCAGCTGGGTCTCACCAGGACCGCGGGTACCGATGGCACCCTCCTGGCGCTCCAGATGGCTCCACATGCCGATCAGCCGGGGCAGCAGATATTTGTACTGGGCCAGCTCCACCTGGAGACGGCCCTCCCGGGTGCGGGCACGCTGGGCAAAGATATCCAGAATCAGGGCGGAGCGGTCCAGCACGCCCACCTTCAGCTCCTCCCCCAGCACCCGCTGCTGGGAAGGCGACAGGGCGTTGTCAAAGATGACCATGTCCGCTCCCATGGTGCGCACCAGCTGGCGCACCTCGTCCACCTTGCCCTGGCCGATGAAGGTGCGGGGGTCGGGGCTGTCCTTCTGCTGGAGCACCATGCCCACACTCTCGCCTCCGGCGGTCTCCAGCAGGTCCTTGAGCTCCTCCATGGACTCCTCGGTGGCGTTCTCTTCCCGGGTGAGACTGTGGGCGCTCAGGCCCACCAGCACCGCCCGGTTCAGCTTGTCTTTGGTAAAGTTTTCGGTCATACAACCTCCAAAATTCCGAAGCCCTTTTACTTGGTCAGGGCCTCCACGATCTCACCAATATACATGGTGTGGTAGTCCTTCTGGGGATACCAGCGCTCCTTCACGTCGTCGGGGATAAGCTGGGGATCCATGGGCTGGACAAAGCGCTTGCGGCACACCAGCACCAGACTGGCCTCCTCAAAGTAGGGGGCGCCGCACTCCGCCGTTTTCACTGTAAAGCCGCACTCCTTCACCTTATCCACGTCCCGGCCGCTCTTGCTGCCGCACAGGGCCAGCTGAGGGCGGTAGCTCTCGTCAAAGAAGGAAAGGGTAAAATACTCCTCCCGGTCCACAAACTCTTTGGTGTAGCGCTGAGGACGGATGTAACAGGTGGCGGCAGGACCGCCCCACAGCACACCCAAACCGCCCCAGGAGGCGGTCATAGTGTTGCATTTTTCCGCCGTACCGGCAGTAATGAGCATCCACTGGTCCCCAATGAGAGAAAATACGTTCTGGCTTACGTCCTTCGGATCAATCTTCTTCATGGCACATACCTCCCAAACAGTATACGGGCCGCCGGGCGGTTCCATTCCCGGGGCAATATGCAAAAAGCCGCACCGAGGGCTCGGTGCGGCTTCTTTTAGGCGCAATCTTACTTCTTGTCCAGGCCAAACTTCTTGTTGAAGCGGCTGACGCGTCCGCCGGTGTCAACCACCTTCTGCTTACCGGTGTAGAAAGGATGACACTTGGAGCACACTTCGACACGGATGTCCTTCTTGGTAGAACCAGTCTCGATCACGTTGCCGCAGGCGCACCGAATGGTGGTCTGCTGATAGTCGGGATGAATTCCTGCCTTCATTGTATCTTCACCTCTTTCTCCATGGAGGGATCGTTTGTAAATGCAACTGGTATCATAGCATACCTTTTCTAAAATTGCAATAGGTTTTCCATTTTATTTTTTCAAATTTTCTGTTTTTGGCAGCTCTACTGGTGTACCGGTGGCAAAAAACCACAGCATCTTGCGGCAGACCGGCCGCCCGGTGATCCGCTCCAGAGCCCGGCTGTAAGCGCTGAGCTGGGGGGCGTAGGACTGTGCCCGTTCCTCCTCCTGCCCCGGCAAAATCCGGTCGCTCTTGAAGTCCAGCACGGTAATGCCCCGCTCATCCACGAACCAGCAGTCCACCACGCCCTGGAGAAGGACCTCCTCCCCCTCCAGACCGGGCAGGTAGTCCCCGGCAGGGGTGAGCAGGGAGAATTTAAACTCCCGGTGGACCTCCTTTGCCTGAGCCAGCTCCCGGCCCAGCGGCGAGGTAAAGAAAGCGCTGAGCACCTCCGGTTTTACCGCCTCTCCCTGCAAGGAGGTGAGGAAGCCGTCCCGCACCATCCCGGCCACCGCCTCTGCGATGGCCTCCGGGCTGTGGTCCCCCTCCAGAGGCAGATACTGCATGGCCAGATGGAGGGCAGTGCCCTTCTGAGCGGCGGTGAGGCCCTGACGGCGGGCGATGAAGTCCGGGCGGCGGATGGGCTCCGGTGCGGTCTGGGGCGCTCCTTGGGCCTCCTGGGCGGCCTCCTGGTCCAGCACCCGGCCCTTGAGCTGGGTAGCGGTGAGCTTGGATGGGGCCTGCACCGCAGCGGCGTAGGGATAGGTCCAGGTAAGGGCAGCAGTCAGGTCCTCCCCGTCCTCCTCCCGGGAGACGGGAACAAAGCGGCCCGCCCGGCTCTTGGACTCCTCCAGCCCCTGGCCCTCTATCCAGCGGATGGACCATTTGGGCCCCAGGGTCGCGGTACACTCAGTGCCGCCTCCCGCTAAGGTGCGTAGGATCTCCCCCTCCGGCCGGGTGAGGGCATGGAGAAGGATCCACTGTCCCACGCTCTGCTGCCGCTCCAGAGCCACGGGAGACACCGGCGCGGCGGCATCCTCTGCCAGCCGCTCCAGGGCCTTGGCCCCCTCGGTCAGGGCCAGGGTGAGGATCAGCTTCTCCTTGGCCCGGGTCATGGCCACATACAGCAGCCGCATCTCCTCGGACATCATCTCCCGCTCCAACTGCCGGGACACCGCCCGGCGGGCCAGAGTGGGGTACTCCACCATCCGTGCTCGATCTAACCCCTTGGGGCCTACCCCCAGCACCGGGTGAAAGAGCACCGGGCGCATCAGGTCCTCCCGGTTTAACCGCCGGGACAGGCCACACACCAGCACCGCTGGCTTCTCCAGACCCTTGGACTTGTGGATGGACAGGATGGACACTCCGTCCCCATCGCCGCCCCCTCCGGCAGCGGTGAGCTTGGCTCCCGTGTCCCGCAGCCGTTCCATGCGCAGGAGTAACTGGAACAGAGAACGGCAGCCGCCGTCCTCCATCTGTCCGGCCAGGGCGTAGAGGGTGAGCAGGTTGTTCTGCCGCTCCTCCCCTCCCGGCATAGCCCCGAAGAGGCCCAGGATGTTGGTCTTTTCGTAGATGTGCCAGATGAGCTGGCGGCAGGTGCGGTCCCCCGCCCCAAAGCGCAACTCCTCCAGTTCCCGGAGAAAGTCCTCGCTGGCCGTGTCCCCATCCTGGGCGGCTTGCACCAGGGCAGAGTAAAAGTCCCCCTTGGTCCCGGCACGGAGCTGGGCCAGGTGGTCGGCGTCAAAGCCGAACACCGGGGAGCGCAGGGCGGCAATGAGGGGCACGTCCTGCCGGGGGTTGTCCACGATCTGCAAAATGGACAGGGCCACGTTCACCTCGGTGGTGGCAAAGAAATCCTCGCCCCCCTCGGCATTCCAGGGGATGCCCTCTTCCCCCAGGGCACGGATGTAGTGGTGGAGGACCACGCCGGGGCTGCGGAGCAAAATCATCACGTCACTGGGCCGCAGGGGACGCACACCGTCTCCCTCCTTGACCATCAGCGGCTCCTCCAGCAGGGCGCGGATGCGCCGGGCCACAAACCGGGCCTCCAGGCGGTTCTTGTCCTCCTTCTCTCCCTCCTGGTCCCCCAGGTAGGAGAGGTCCAGGGCATTGAGCTCCAGGGCGTAGTCCCCACTCTCCGGGAACTCTGCTCCGGGCACCAGGGCCTGGTCGTCGGTGTAGTCCAGCTCGCCCAGCTGGGTGGACATGATGTTCCGGAACAGGTCGTTACAGCCCTCCAGCACCTGGGCTCGGGAGCGGAAATTCCGGGACAGTACCCGCTTCCGGGACTCCCCCTCCTTGGCCTCATCTCCAGGGACAAAACGGCGGTACTTGTCCAGAAAGATGGTGGGGTCGGCCAGTCGGAAGCGGTAGATAGACTGCTTCACATCGCCCACCTCAAAGAGAGTGCGGCCACCCCGGGAGATGGCGGTAAAGATGGCGTTCTGCACCTGGTTGGTGTCCTGGTACTCGTCCACCATCACCTCCTCAAAGCGCGCGCCCCACATTTTGGCCAGAGCGGTGGGCTGTCCCGAGGGCTCCACCAGAAGTTTTACCGCGAAGTGCTCCAGATCAGAAAAGTCCAACACCCCACGCCGGGCTTTCTCGGCCTGATAGGCCTCTTGGAAGCGGAGCACCAGGTCCATAAGGCCCCGCACTGCCGGAGCGGCCTCCCGCAAATCGGAGAGCACCTGGGCACTGTCCCCGTCAAAGCGCTCGGCCGCCTTGGCAAGCAGGTCCTTGGCCGTATCCCGCAGGTTCTTCACCTGCTGGGTCACTGCTGCCGCCCGGCTCTCCTCCAGGGGACTGAGCTCTTCGCTGCGTTTCCGCTTGCGTCCCACCGCTGGAAAGGGCACAGGCAGACAGGCACAGGTTTGATCCCAGTGGGAGCCCTCTGCCGCCTCACAGAAGGCCTGAACGGCCTCCAGAGAGGTCTGGATGGAGGGGGCGTAGTTCATTTGCAGCAGCTCATCCTGGGCGCACAGGGCAAGCGCCCGCTCCAGCCGCTTTTCTGCCTCCCAGCCCTGCCGGGCGGCGTCCTCCAGCAGCAGATCCCCCCAGGGGGTCTGTCCTGCGTCGGTGATGTCCTCCAGCGCCCAAACCGCTTTCTGCTCCAATAGCCACTGAGCCGGATCGGGGTGGCTCTGGATGCGGCCAAACACATCCAGCACGATCTGCTCCAGACGGCTGTCGTCCCGGCCCGCTGCCAGGGTATCCACCAGCAGGGAAAAGTCGTCTCCCTCCTGGAGGTTCTCATACTGCTCCTCCAGCACGTCCAGGAGGACCTGCTGGGTCATCACCGCCCCCTCCCCCTCGTCACACAGGCGGAAGTCGGGGTCTAAGTCCAGCAGGTGGCCGCTCTCCCGCAGCAGGGCGGCACAGAAGGCGTGGATGGTGGAGATCTGGGCCTGATAGACCAGAGTGGTCTGTCGGCGGAGATGGCGGTCGTTGGGGTTCTGGGCCAGACGCTGGGACAGCTCCTGGGCGATGCGGCCCCGCAGCTCCGCCGCGGCCGCCTTGGTGTAGGTGATGACCAAAAACTGGGTGATGTCCAGCCCTTCGCCGGTCACCCGGTCCAGCAGCCGCTCCACCAGCACCCGGGTCTTACCCGACCCAGCCGCTGCCGACACCAGCAGCTCCCCGCCCCGGTCGTCTACGATCTTCCGTTGTTCTTCGGTCAAGGGAAAGGCCATGGCGGCACGCCTCCTTCTTTCAAACTCACAAAATCAATACAAAGGTGCCCACAGTAATGAGCAGGCCGCCCACCACCGTCTTCACGTCCACGACCTCTTTCAGCACCACAAAGGCCAGCACCATGGAAATGACCACGCTGAACTTGTCAATGGGCACCACCTTGCTGGCCGGTCCCAGCTGGAGCGCCCGGTAGTAGCACAGCCAGGACAGCCCGGTGGTCACTCCGGACAACACCAAAAACAGCCAGCTTCGGGCGGTGATATCTCCCATCTCATGATGTTTTCCGGTCATAAATACGATAGCCCATGCCATGATGAGCACCACCACCGTACGAATGGCGGTGGCTAGGTTGGAGTTGAGTTCCCCCATTCCCAGCTTAGCCAAAATCGAGGTCAGCGCGGCAAATACCGCCGACAGCAGAGCGAATACCGCCCACATAATTAAGCGCCTTCTTTCCAAAATATCCGTTTCCCGAGTCAGTTTTCCTCCCGAGCCACGTTCTCCCAAAACTCCCGACTCTTTACACTGGCCAGCCACCGCTTGCCGTCGCCGCCCCGGCCCTCCTCAAAGTGGCAGGCCTGGGCGTAGTCGCAGTAGCGGCAGGCGTTTTTCTCCGGACCACGCCAGAAGGGATCAGCAGCAATATTGCCCTGGGCGATCTCCTCGCAAATCTCCTCCAGCACCTTCTGGATGTGGCCGCCCAGCTTGCCCAGCTGCTCCGCAGTGGCCAGGGCTTCGCCGGAAATCTCCCCGGTGCTCTTGGACACCTTCAGGGGCAAAAAGCGGTAGCCCTTCTCCCCCGGCTCCTCCATGGCGTCCAGCACGGCCGGGTCGCTGAGCACCAGGCCGCTGCGGGTGAGCTCCTTGTCCAGCTGCTTGCGCCAGGCATCGTCGGACATGGAGCGGCTGCCCTTGATGATGGCATCCCGGGCGGGGAGGTACAGGACCCCCGCGCCCTCCACTGGTTTTCCATAGAATTTCTCTCCACGGTCCTCCAGGGTGAAGAGGTAGAGAAGCATCTGAAGGCCCAGTCCGTTCCAAACCTCTGTCAAGTCAAAAGACTTGCGCCCTGTTTTGTAGTCTACCACCCGCAGGTAGAGCCGTCCGTCCTTCTCCCAGCCGTCCACCCGGTCCACAAAGCCGGTGATGCTCAACGTCACATCCCCCACAGTGAGCTCCACCGGGGGCAGATCCTTACCGTTGCCAAAGCCCAGCTCAAAGGAAATGGGCCGGAACTTGGAGGCCCAGATCTCCTGGGTCACGTTGTCTACCACGGCCTGGACAGAGCGCAGCAGTCGGCGGAACAGATACTGGAAACGCTCGCTCTGCTGCTCCAGGCCGCCCAGCTCCTCCCGGACGTACTGCTCCACCGCCTGCCGGGTGAGCTCGGCCACTCGGTCCCGGCGCTCCTGGTCCTGTTCGTCCTCCCAGCCGGGCAGGGTGGTCTGCTGGAAGGCATCGTCTTTGAGGACGTGCTCCAGCACATAGTGGACAAAGGTTCCGTACTCCGGTGCTGTAAAGCCGGCAGGCTTGCGGGGTTCTGCCTGGAGGCCGTAGCGCATGAAGTAGGAGAAGTGGCAGGATTTGTACTTGTCCATCCGGGAGGCCGACATGGGCACCCGGTGGCCGTAGAGCCGCTCCACCGCAGGACGGGACAGGCGGCCGCGCTCCCACCGGGCGGCCCGATCCAGTCGTTCCACCATGGGGGCGTACTCCGGCAGGGCCAGCAGGGCGTCGTGGGCGCTCTGGCTGCGGCCCGCCTGCTCCAGGGCAGGCAGGGGAGCCTGGAGGCGGAATCGGCCATACAGGTCCTCCTCCCGCTCCACAGTGAGGTCGGAGAACAGCAGCCGCAGCCGCTCCACCAGGAAGCAGGGGCGGCGCTCCTCCCCCGCGCCGCTTTGACCCGGCCAGGAGACGATGAGCTTCTGGGTGGGCCGGGCGCAGGTGAGGTAGACGGTGGTCATCTCACGGTAAAGAAGGTCCCGGGCGGTCTGATTGAGCTCCAGGCCGTAGGATGCCAGCAGGGATCGGTCGTCGTCAGACAGCAGCCCCGCCGGGGTGGACACCTGAGGGATGGAGGCATCGTCCGCCCCCAGCAGAAATAGCACCTTGCCGTGCTGGCCGGTCTGGCGGGTGGTTTCCCCCGCGGTCACCCGGTCCAGGGAAACGGGGATAGTGCCCACGTCGTACTGGGACAGCACCAGGCGGAACAGGGCGGCAAACTCCTCCAGCTCCATGGGGGTCTCCCCCAGCAGCTGGGCGCACTGCTCCAGGCCGCCGCAGACGATCTCCCACAGCTGGCGGTACTCCTCGGCCAGAGCGGGCTGCTCCCGCTGCCGCAGGGCGGCTACCTGCTCCTCCAGCCGCTCCGGAAGGCCGATGTTCTCCAAAAAACCGTAAAGGGCTATGGCTTGTCCCTCTCCGGTTTTATTGGTATTCTTCCGCAGCAATTCCAGAGGTTCAGCCACTTGGCGGCGGGCACGGTCCAGCCGCTCCAGCAGGGTCTTGTCCTCCTCTGTCATGGGGAAGCCATAGCCCCGGGGGTGCATATTCCAGGGCTTTGTCTGGGTCCAGCGACTCCCCCGCAGGTTCCATTTGAGGACGTAGTTTTCCAATAAATCCCGGTCCTCCTCGGGAAGATCGGTGAGGCCGGTTTTCAGATAGCGGAACACATCGTCGTAGCGGTAGCCCCCTGCCACTGTCTCCAGGGCCGCCGTCACCAGGGTGAGGATAGGCTTTTCCAGAATGTCCGTCATGGCCGAGGCGAACACGGGTACCTGATACCGTGGAAACACCGACTCGATGAGGGGTTGATAGGTCCCAAAATCCCGGGCCGTTACCTCAATGTCCCGGTAGCGCAGCCCCTCCTCCCGCACCAGGGTGCGGATGCGGGAGGCCGCCCACTCCACCTCGGAGCGCGGGGTGAGGGCACGGTGGAGTTCCACCGCCCCTTCGCAGGAGGCGGGTTCTTGCTGAGGGCCGAACAGCTCCTGTTCCACCTTGTTGAGCGCAGAAACTCTGGAAAAACAGTTGCTAGAAAGGTTTTCTACTTCACAGGAAATCCCCCGTTCCTTAGCCAACCGTACCAGCATGGCAGCAGTGCGCCGGGCAGGAGAAAAGATTCCCGTGCCCCCCTCGTCCTCCTCCAAGTGGTCGCAGGTGAGGGTAACGATGATTTGGTGGGCCTGAGCCATGAGCTGTGCAAGCACCTCCCCCTGCTGGGGAGTGAAATCGGTAAACCCGTCCAGCCACAGGTCCATATCCTGGGCCCAGGGGCAGGCAGAGAGCTTCTCCGCCGTGCGGGTCAGCCGGTCCCGTGGGTCCAGTGCGGTGCGGGCAGTGAGGGCCTGGTAGGCCCCGCAGATGAGTCCCAGGTCCCGCAGCTTGTCCCCCTCGGGTCCCTCCACCTCCTCCCCCGCCTGGAGGAGCAGCTGAGGCTGGACACAGCAGCTTTTCAGCTCGTCCACTGTGGCCAGCAGGTTTTCCAGAAAGGCGGGACGGCGGGAGGGCCGGGCGTACACGGTCAGCTCCTGGGACACCGCCTTCACCGCCTGGTACATCAGCAGCAGCCGCCCGCCGCTGTCCAGCTCCGGTTCTCCCACGCCTCCCGCGGCCAGGAACACCCGGTTGGCAAGGCGACTGAAGGACAGCACCTCGGCATACAGGGACACCTCGTCTCCCCCAGCCTTACAAAGGGCACGCTCGGCCTGGTGGGACTGCTGCTCCGGGACCATCAGCACCTGCCGCCGCTCCTGGCCCGCCTGGCACAGGCGCTTCAGCACCGTGGTGGTCTTGCCGCCGCCCGCCCGGCCTAAGATCAGCTTCAGCATGGGCCTGTCCTCCTTTCCTCACATCCATAATATCGCTGGTATTGTAGCATAGTCCGGACAAAAGGAAAAGCCCCGGCAAAAGCCGGGGCTCTCCCAACATGCAGTGGATATTATCCCAATTTCTCCAAACCGATCTTGAGGCGGCGCACCGTCTCCCCCCGGCCCAAGATACAGCAGATCTCCACGGCTCCGCCAGGGGTGACCGCCTTACCGGCGGCAGCGATACGCACCGGCCACATCAGGGTGGCGTTCTTCACGCCCATACCCTCGGCAAGGCCCACCAGGGACTCGTGGATCATGGCCTGGTTCCAGGCGGGCAGGTTGGAGAGCATACCGATGGCGGCGGAAAGCATGTCCTTGGCAACCTCGGGGTTGCACTTGGACTTCTTGTTGGTGAACAGGTCCACGCTGTACTCAGGCAGCTGGTCGAAGAAGTCCACCTTCTCAGGGATGTCGGTGAGCCGCTCGCACCGGGCCTGGAGCAGGGCGGCAATGTCGGAGACCGACATGGCCTCATTCTTCACGCTCTGGCGGATATAGGGCTCGGCCACCTTGGCAAAGTCCTCGGGGGACATGGCCCGCAGGTACATGGCGTTGAAGTGGGTGAGCTTCTCAATGTCGAAGATGGCGGGGGACTTGGACATACCCTCCAGGTCGAAGGCCTTGGCCAGCTCCTCCAGGGAGAAGACCTCCTGCTCGGCCAGCTCGCCCCGGGGAGACCAACCCAGCAGAGCCACGTAGTTCAAAATGGCATCGGTGAGGAAGCCCTGGTTCTTCAGATCCTCATAGGATGGGTCGCCGTGGCGCTTGGACATCTTGTGCTGGGCATCCCGCATAACGGGAGAGCAGTGCACATAGGTGGGGATGTCCCAGCCAAAGCCCTCGTAGAGCAGGTTATACTTGGGGGCAGAGGACAGATACTCGCTGCCGCGGACCACGTGGGTAATACCCATCAGGTGGTCATCGATGACGTTGGCAAAGTTATAGGTGGGCAGGCCGTCCCGCTTGATGAGCACCTGGTCGTCCAGGGTCTTGTTCTCCACGGTGATGTCGCCGAAGATAGCGTCGTGGAAGGTGGTGGTGCCCTCGTAGGGGATTTTCTGGCGGATGACATAGGGCTCGCCCGCATCCACCCGGGCCTGAGCCTCCTCCAGGCTCAGAGAGCGGCAGGGATCCTCGCCACGGTCAAACTCGCCGGAGTCCTCCTCGCTTTCCGTCTTCTCGCAGAAGCAGTAGTAGGCGTGGCCCTTCTCCACCAGCAGCTGGGCATACTTGCCATAGGTGTCCCGGCGCTCGGTCTGGACATAGGGAGCCACAGGGCCGCCCACATCGGGACCTTCGTCGTGGTCCAGGTGGCACTCGGTCAGAGTCTTGTAGATGAGCTCGGTAGCGCCCTCTACCTGGCGGGTCTGGTCGGTGTCCTCAATGCGCAGGATAAAGGTGCCTCCGGCATTGCGGGCGATGAGCCAGGTGTACAGGGCGGTACGCAGATTGCCGATGTGCATATAGCCCGTGGGAGAGGGGGCAAAACGGGTACGGACCTTCCCCTTGGGGATTTTGGCCTCCATCTCCTCAAAATACTTATGATCCAAAGCCATACTGTTCCCTCCGTAAGCGGCTGGGCCGCCTGATTTCTTGCAGGCAATTATAGCCGATTTTTCCCCATTTGACAACCCTTCCCGCCCTCCTTTCCCCTCTTACGCCGGAAATGTAACGAAACCATGAAATTCCGCCCGGTACGATTGCCACGCGGGGAAAAATGTGCTATGCTGTATTGGTATCATTCTGCATATAGGGATTTCCCTGAAAAGGTTGTGTTTTATTATGGAAGAAACCAAAAAGAAAGTTATGCTCTCGGGCATTCAGCCCAGCGGCGATCTGCATCTGGGCAACTACCTGGGCGCCATCAAAAACTGGGGCGCCCGGGCCGAAGAGTTTGACTGCTATTATTTTATGGCCGATATGCACACCATCACGGTGCGGCAGACCCCCGCTGACCTGCGCCGGCGCACTCTCACCCAGCTGGCCCAGTACATTGCCTGCGGCCTGGATCCGGAGAAGAACACCCTGTTCATCCAGTCCCACATTCCCGCTCACGCCGAGCTGGGCTGGGTGCTCAACTGCTACACCATGTTCGGTGAGCTCAGCCGCATGACCCAGTTTAAGGACAAGTCGGCCAAGCACGCCGACAACATCAACGGCGGTCTCTTCACCTACCCCGCCCTCATGGCCGCTGACATCCTGCTCTACCAGCCCGACTTCGTTCCCGTGGGCAACGACCAGAAGCAGCACGTAGAGCTCACCCGCAATGTGGCCCAGCGCTTCAACAACATCTACGGCGATGTATTTAAGGTGCCCGAGCCCTACATTCCCAAGACCGGCGCCCGCATCATGTCCCTTAACGCCCCCGACAACAAAATGAGCAAGTCCATTCCTGAGGGTTGCGTCTTCCTCATGGAGAAGCCGGAGGACATCCAGCGCAAGTTCAAGCGGGCCATCACCGACAGCGACACCGAGCGCTGCGTCCGCTTTGATCCGGAGAACAAGCCCGGCGTGTCCAACCTGATGAGCATCTATGCGGCCGTTACCGGCAAGAGCATGGAGGAGATCGAGGCCGAGTTTGACGGCCAGGGCTACGGCGCCTTCAAGCCCGCTGTGGGCGAGGCGGTCATCGAGTGCCTGCGTCCCATCCGGGAGGAGACCGAACGCATCCTGAAGGATAAGGCCTATCTGGAGAGCGTCTACAAGGCCGGCGCAGAGAAGGCCTCCTATGTGGCCAACAAGACCCTGCGCAAGGTCTATAAGAAGGTGGGCTTCGTCGCCCGCTAACCTACTTTTCTTGAAAGAAAAGTAGGCAAAAGGACTTTGTGGGAAGCTTCGCTTCCCTTCTGCGCTTGCCTGAATTTATGCAGAAAATTGACGGGATGATACTCTATCCCGCACGTTTTCTTTTGAAAATCAACCGGAAATCAATCTAAAATGAGGTAATTTCTCATGCCTGTTCAAGTCTCTGTTCTAGGGGCGGTGGCGGCAGCCCTGCTGGTAGCTGCCATTGTAGCGTTCATTGCCACCCCGGTAGTACGCTCCCTGGCCTTTAAGATTGGTGCGGTGGATGTGCCCAAGGATAACCGCCGCATGCACAACCACCCCATCCCCCGCATGGGCGGTCTGGCCATCTTCTTTAGCTTTATCCTCAGCGCCCTGATTTTTGTCCCTCTGTCTACCCCGGTGCGCGGCATGCTGCTGGGCGGCGTCATCATTGTGATCCTGGGTATCTTTGACGACATTTACGCTCTGCCCGCCCTGCCTAAGTTCTTCGTCCAGATCGCTGCCGCTCTGGTAGCTGTCCTCATGGGCAACCAGATCGACATTCTCTCCAACCCCAACATTTTCAGCAGTGAACCCTACTGGGTTCTGGGCATCTGGTCCATCCCCATTTCCGTGCTGTGGATCGTGGGCATCACCAACGCGGTCAACCTCATTGACGGCCTGGACGGCCTGGCCTGCGGCGTGTCCACCATCAGCTCCATGACCATGCTGGTCATCGCCCTCACCGTGGCCGAGCCTGACACCGCTCTGCTCATGGCCGCCCTGGCGGGCGCCTGCATCGGCTTTTTGCCCTACAATCTCAACCCCGCAAAGATCTTCATGGGGGACACCGGCTCCACCTTCCTGGGCTTTATTCTGGCTACCGTCTCCATCGACGGACTGTTTAAGTCCTACGCAATTATCTCCTTTGCCGTCCCCTTCCTCATGCTGGGCCTGCCCATCTTCGACACCTGCTTTGCCATCTTCCGCCGGGTGTCCCACGGCCAGAGCCCCATGGCCCCCGACCGCGGCCATATCCACCACCGGCTCATCGACATGGGCTTTTCTCAGAAGCAGGCGGTGGCGGTCCTGTATATCATCAGCGCCATTCTGGGCCTGAGCGCCGTGGTGCTCACCACCACCAACGTGCTCAAGGCTATGCTGTTCCTGCTGGCCCTGTGTGCCGCCGGCGGCGTGTCCGCCAAGCTCTACCTAGACCGGGTCAACGGACGCAACCAGTCCGATTCCCCCTCCCAGGGCCGCACCGGAGCTCGTCCCCGCAAACTGCACCAGCCCCCTTCTGACGTGGCTGGCAATGATTACTTTTTTGGTGAAGAGGAGCGTTCTGACAAATGAAACCTGTCACTGTTATGACCATCTTCGGCACCCGGCCTGAGGCCATTAAAATGGCCCCTCTGGCCCTGGAGCTGCAAAAGCGTCCGGGCATCCGTGCCCTGTGCTGCGTCACTGCCCAGCACCGGGAGATGCTGGACAGCGTGCTGGAGATTTTTAAGCTGAAGCCCGACTATGACCTGAACATCATGCAGCCCCGGCAGACCCTGTCCACCATCACCTCCAAGTGCCTCACCGGCATGGACGATGTGCTCAATGAGGCCAAGCCCGACCTGGTTCTGGTCCACGGCGACACCTCCACTACCTTCGCCGGTGCTCTGGC
This sequence comes from Flintibacter sp., assembly GCF_046973065.1. Taxonomy (NCBI): domain Bacteria; kingdom Bacillati; phylum Bacillota; class Clostridia; order Eubacteriales; genus Flintibacter; species Flintibacter sp. Next base: position 15,445 of record NZ_JBKVXZ010000053.1, read on the forward strand.
GGCCTTCTACCACCAGATCCCCGTGGGCCATGTGGAGGCTGGCCTTCGTACCTACGACAAGTGGTCCCCCTTCCCCGAGGAGATGAACCGGAAGATGGTGGGCGCCATTGCCGACCTGCACTTCTGCCCCACCGTGGCCAACCAGAAGAACCTCCAGCGTGAGAATATCACCCAGGGGGTCTTCCTCACCGGCAACACCGTCATTGACGCCCTCCAGACCACCGTTGTAAAGGACTTTACCTTTGCAGAAGATATCCTCAACAATCTGGATTATGAGAACCGGAAGGTGATCCTGGTCACCTGCCACCGCCGGGAAAACTACGGCCAGCCCATGACCAACATCATGACCGCCCTGCGCCGCATTGCCGACGCCTTCCCCGAGGTGGAGCTGGTCTACCCCGTACACCTCTCCCCCGTGGTTCAGGAGGCCGCCCATAAGTATCTGGACAACCACCCCCGCATCCACCTCATCGCTCCTCTGGCGGTGGACGAGATGCACAACCTCATGGCCCGCTGCCATCTGGTGATGACCGACTCCGGCGGCCTTCAGGAGGAGGCTCCCGCCCTGGGCAAGCCGGTGCTTGTCCTGCGGAAAGAGACCGAGCGTCCTGAGGCGGTAGAGGCGGGCACCGTCAAGCTGGCGGGCGTGGAGGAGGAGGTTATCTTCTCCATGGCCAGCGAGCTGCTCACCAACCCTGCGGCCTACCAGGCCATGGCCCACGCGGTCAACCCCTACGGCGACGGTCAGGCCTGCCGCCGCATCGCCGACGCTATCGAATGGCACTTCGGCCTGCGCAGCGAGGCTCCCGATCCCTTCACCGGACGCTGAGCGTATCCCACAGAAACGTAAGGAGGTGAGGTCTTGGACTCCAAAAACCGGCTGGCGATCGCCATTGCCATCACCTGTCTCATTGTGGTAGCCATGTTTGCCAGCTTTGGCCGCAGCCTGTTTCTGGTGAACATCCCCTCCGTCTCGCTGGCCCAGCTCAACGAGGATACATCGGATGGCAGCGACAGCTCTGTCCAGGGGCAGGACGACCAGTTCTGGCAGGTAGACGTCACCCCGGAGACGGTGCAGAGCATTGTAGCCTCCCTCTCTCGGCCGGAGAGCTACTACCGGGAGCTGACCGTGGAAACTCTGTGGAGCGACGGCTCCCACAGCACCTCGGTGCAATTTTGGCAGGACGGTGGCTGGTCCCACACCCGGCAGATCCTCCCGTCCGGAGCGGTACGCCATGATCTCACCGGAGAAGACACCACCTACTACTGGTATGAGGGCTCGGAGAGCTACCGCTCCTTCCCCGCCGACGAGTATTCCGCCGACCTCACCCAGCACATCCCCACCTATGAGGACGTGCTGGATCTGGACAAGGATACCATTACCCAGACCGGCTATGAGCGCCGGGATGTGTGGCCCTGTGTCTACCTTCAGGTCCAGGTTTCGGACACGGTGGTGGAGCGCTACTGGATCAGCACCGACACCGGTCTGCTGGTCAGCGCCGAGCGGGAGCAGAACGGTCAGCTGGTCTACCGCATGACCGCTTACACTCAGGTACAGACCCCCTGTCCCACCACCGCCTCCTTTGCGCTGCCCGACGGGACTGAGCTCCATACAGTACAGTCTTAAATAGCCATACAGGGGCGGCCCAGGGCCGTCCCTGTTTCTTTATTTTTCCTCTCCCTCTCCCAGCCCCATAAGCAGGGTGAGACCCAGGGCAATGATCATCTCCAGGTCATCTCCCTCTTTGAGCAGAAGCAGAAGGATGAGAAACAACAGCAGATCTCCGCTGTCCAGCTTCTCCAATCCCAGAGAGGAAACCAGGCTCTTCAAACTGCTGGAAACGCCCTCCGGCAGGACGGGCGGGGGGGTGCTGGGGCGGGAGCGCCCCTGAGACCGCGGATGCTCCCGGTGCTCCTGTCTCTCTTGGCGCTCCGGTTCTCTGGGACGGCGGGGCTCGTCGTCATCCATGGTCACTCGGGTATAAACCGCCCCATCCGGGATATAACGGTTATACAAGTGTGTCCTCCCCCTTCCCTCCCAGCGACCCCAAAGCCACCCGGAGCAAGCGGGACATTTTGGCGATCTGGACCGCCTTGTCCAGCCGCCCCCGCCGCTCCTCCCGCAGGTAGGGGCGCAGAGCCTGGAGCAGGGCGGTGTTCTGTCCGTCGTCCTGCTGGTACTCCCGCATGAGCCGCATGCCAAGCTGCACCATTTTGGGATCTAAGTTCCCCATGAGCTGGGACAGGTCGGGGGGCGCGTCCTCGGCAGGTTCGGGCGCCGTATCCTTCTCCTCCTGATCCGAAGAAGACTGCTTGCCCAGGGACTGAGCCAGGGCCATGATCTGGCCCATGGCCTGCTGGTCCCCCAGGATGCTGTTCAGTTTCTCCTCAAATTCGCCCACATCGCTCCCCCCTTCCCCGCACAGTTTCTCAGGTCAGCCCTGACTCCTTGGCCTGGCGGCTGATCCGTTCCACCAGCCGAGCCCCCTCCGGGGTGCTCATAAGCTGGTTCATCATCTCCATCAGCTGACTGGCATCCCCCTTGGCTGCGGCCTGAGCCGCCTGCTGTACGCCCCCTTTGGAGCGCAGCATGGCTACCAGCTGCTGAGCGTCTCCGGAGCCGGCCAGACGGCGGATTGCCTCGCCGCTCTCGCCCCGGAGCAACGACTCTTGATTTTTATTTTGACGCTGCATACCCGATTCCTCCTTTTCTCACTTCGGTTTCAGTATATGCGGCGCGACAGGTAAGGTGACAACTTTGAAAATCCTTGTTTTTTCCGACTCCCACCGCTCCCGCGGCGACATGATCGAGGCCATCGACGAGCAGCAGCCCGACCAGGTCATCCACCTGGGCGACCTCATCACCGATGCGGAAGAGCTGACCTATGTTTATCCCCGCCTGCCCATCTGCATGGTCCCCGGTAACTGTGACGGCTGGACCACCGAGCCCGTGAAAAAGCTGATTACGCTCCAGGGCAAAACCATTCTTCTCTCCCACGGCCACCTCTGGCGGGTCAAGGGGAGCTACGACGCGGCCATCGCCGACGCCCGCAAGGCCGGGGCGGATATTCTCCTCTTCGGCCACACCCACCGCGCCTACTGCCAGCAGCTGGAGGACGGCCTGTGGGTGATGAATCCGGGGACCAGCCGCAGCAGCTACGGCACCATTCTCATCGAGGGCGGGGAGATCCAGTGCTCCCTGACCCGGCTGATCTGACGTGCCCTACCCTGGAACGGAGGTGATCTGGCCTTGAAAAAAGTGCTGTATATCCTGTTTCACCGCTCGGTGGTGGTAGGGCTGTCCCTGTTGGCCCAGGTAGTTTCTCTCATTGTGATGGTGATGTTTTTCTCTGGCCACACCCAGGGGTTTTATTGGTGCTGCATCGCCCTGAGCGTGGTAGCCGCTATGCTGATTCTGGGCAGCAGCATCGACCCAGCTTATAAGATCGCCTGGCTGCTGCTGGTGCTCCCCTTCCCGGTGTTCGGCGGCATCTTCTATCTGCTGGTGGGCGGCGGACACATCCCCAAACGCATCACCCGGCGCATGAAGCGCATCGCCGAGCAGTCGGCGGAAAACCTGAAGGCCGACTTTAAGGCCGACGACCTGCTCCCTCTGGGAGAGGACGCCGCCAGCCAGGCCCGCTACCTGGAAAACTACGCCTGCTGCCCCGCCTACACCAACACAGAGACCGAGTATTTCGCCCTGGGCGATCTGGCCTTTCCCCGGATGCTGGAGGAGTTGAAAAAGGCCAAGCACTATATCTTCTTGGAGTACTTTATTATTCAGCCCGGAAAATTCTGGGACAGCATTCTGGACATTCTGGAGGAAAAGGCGGCCCAAGGGGTGGAGGTGCGCCTCATCTACGACGACATGGGCTGCATGTTCACCCTGCCCCGGGACTACAACGAGCAGATGGCCGCCCGGGGTATCCAGTGCAGGGTCTTTAACCGCTTTGTCCCCGTGATGTCCCTGCGGCTCAACAACCGAGACCACCGCAAGCTGATGATCATTGACGGTCAGGTGGGCTTTACCGGAGGCATCAATCTGGCCGACGAGTATATCAACCAGCATGAGCGCTTCGGCCACTGGAAGGACAGCGTCATCCTGCTGGAGGGAGACGCGGTGTGGTCTATGGCGGTAATGTTCTTGTCTATGTGGGACCACTGCTGCGGCTGGGAGGAAGAATTTGACCGTTTCCGGCCCGCCCCCTCCCCTGCCCGGCCCTGGACAGGCTACGTCCAGCCCTACACGGACACTCCCCTGGACCAGGAGCCGGTGGGCCAGTCGGTGTATCTGAACATGATCGCCAAGGCCCGGAAGTATATCTATATCACCACTCCCTATCTGGTCATCGACGTGGCCACCAACACCGCCCTTTGCAACGCCGCCAAATCGGGTGTGGATGTGCGCATCATCACCCCCCACATTCCCGACAAGCGCTACGTCTTTGAGGTCACCCGAGCCCACTATCCCCCTCTGCTGAAGGCGGGAGTAAAAATCTACGAGTACACCCCCGGCTTTATCCACGCAAAAAACTTTGTGGTGGATGACCGCTTTGCCGTGGTGGGCACGGTCAACCTGGACTACCGCAGCCTGTTTCTCCACTTCGAGGACGGCGTGTGGCTGTGCGAGGCCCCCTGCATCCACGACATCCGCGCCGACTTTGAGGAGACCCTGAAGGTGTGCGAGCGCATCTCTCTGCGCAAGCACCGGCGGCTCAATCCCCTGGTGCAGCTCTACCGCAATATTCTGCGGGTGTTCGCCCCTCTGATGTAAAAAACGCGGGACACAGAAGTGATCGCTTCTGTGTCCCGCGTTTTTTGTTATGTTTCCTCCAGCCCCAGCAGGTCCAGAGCCTCCTGGGCGGTATAGCAGGTGTTGAGCACCTCCAACAGGGCGTTGGCGCTCATGTGCTCGGGCAGGGAGAACTGCTTGAGCAGCGCCTGCCGCCGCTGGGCGCTGTCCGGCCGTCCGGTCAGTCCCGCCACAAACAGGTCTCCCTTGGTGAGGGCGGCGCCCCTCTTCTCCGGGCCGTCTCCCGACAGGAAGGTGGCTCCCGCCCGGCGCAGCACATCTTCCAGCACCTGAGGGGGCATTCCCTCTACCCCAAGCTTGCCCTCTTTGCCAGCCTTGCGCTTGCGGCGCTCCTTGCCGTAGACGTCGGGGATATAAGCATGCTTGAGGTATTTTGCCGGGATCTCCCCCTTGATCCGGTTGCGGATGACAAAGCCCGCTCCGTCCGAGTCGGTGAGGACAATGAGCCCGCGCTTTTCTGCCGCCTTGCGCAGCAAAGCCATCCGCTCCGGATCCTTGAAGATGCCAAAGCCCCTTGTTTCAATGATGAGGGTATCCACCACCTGGGAGAGGGTATTCTTATCGTAGCGTCCCTCCACGGCGATGGCCTCCTGTATTTTTATGTGCATAGCCGCCACCTCAGTACCGCCGTGCCGCCTTGGGCGAGGCAGGGGTGGCCAGCTCCAACAGCAGGCCGGTGAGCAGTTCCTGACCGTCCTGACCGGTGGACTTCATGGCCAGGTCCACCTGGCCGCACCGCACCACCGCCTTGCGGCACCAGCCCAGGGTGAAGCGCCGGGCGCTGTTCACCTGCTTTTCCGCCGGGTAGGGCTTGATGCCCCACAGGGCGGCCACGTAGGACGGCCCTCTCCCCTGTTCCAGGGCCAGACGGGCGGAGTAGAGCTGGCGCATCTGCCGCCCCAGGGACCACATGATCTTGATGGGCGGCTCCTGCATCTGATAGAGCTCTCCCAGCACCGAGGCCGCTTGGTCAAACTTCCCTTCGCCGATGGCGTCGGTCATCCGGAACACCACTGCGTCCAACTGAGGGGTGGCCACCGCGTCGATGTCCTGGCGGGTGATGTGAACTCCCTTGGCATAGGCCCCGATCTTCTCGATCTCCCCGATAAGGTTGGTCATCAGGTCACCGCACAGGAAAATAAGGTCCAGGGCCAGCTTGGAGTCGATATCCTTGCCCAGCGCCCGGAACCGCCGCCGCACCCAGTCCACCAGATCCCCCTGGTCCTGGCGGACAAAGTTGACCACCGTTCCCGCCTGCTTGATGACGGCGGAAAATTTGGTCCGGGCATCCATTTTGAAGGGCACCAAATCAAACACAAAGACGAGACACACGTAGTCGGGCAGCTGGCTGAGCAGCTTGCCGTAGGCCTCCCGGTCTTTCTCCCCCGCCTTAAAGAGGTCAAAATCGGTGACCTGCACCAGGGTGCGCTCCGCCATCATGGGCAGGCAGTCGATGGCCTCTTCCAGGGCGTGGGGAGACATATCCTTGGCGGCGATGGGGTGGAAGTTGAACTCCTCCAGCCCTCCGGCCAGCACCTTCTCCCGGAGCCTCCCCAGGTAGTAGTCCCTCAAGTAGGTCTCCTCCCCGTGGAGAAGATAGAGCTGCCCCGGCGTGCCCGCCGACAGGTCCTTTTTCAATTTCTGATATCCGGCCGTATCGGCCTTTGCTTTTGGGGGCATAACCCGCGCCTCCTTATTGTGAATCTGATCGTTCGGTCTCCACCGCTGCTCCCATGCGCAAGGTAATATTTCCCTGCAGGTCGGTGCGGTAGATGCGGCAGCCTGCCGCTGCCAGGCGTTCCAGCGTCTCCTGGGCGGGATGACCGTAGGTATTGTGCTCTCCCACCGAGAGGAACGCGTAATCCGGGGCGGTGGCCGCTAGCAGCTGCTCCGCGGTGGAGGATTTGGAGCCGTGGTGGCCCGCCACCAGCACCTCCAGGTCGGGCAAGTCGGTGTGGGTCAGAAGCTGCTGCTCCACATCGGCGCCCATGTCCCCGGTGATGAGGGTATCAAAATCTCCTGTGGAAATGAGACAGGTCAGCCCTGCCTCGTTGGTCTCTCCCGCGCCCAGGGGCGCATAGAGCTGAATGGTTCGATCCTCGTCCAGGGTAAGGAGGGTGTCCTCTTCCACCTCCAGGACCTCCACATCCCGCGCCTCCGCAACCGACAAAATTTCATCCCGCAGGGGTTCCTCCTCCCCGGTGGCAGGTGGGATGGCAAGGGTATCTACTTGCACCCGTTTCAACAGTTCCGTTACCCCGTTGGCGTGGTCCGCGTGGAAGTGGGTGAGCACCAACAGGTCCAGCCGCCCTACCCCGTAGTCTCCCAGGAAGTCGGCAGCAATATCTCCGGCGTTGTCATAGCTGTCCCCGCCGCAGTCCACCAGGCACAAAAAGCCTCCGCTGCGCACCAGCACGCTCTGCCCCTGGCCTACGTTCAACACGGTAACTGCCCCGCTCCCCCACCAGAAGCTCCACGCGTTAAAGAGCATGGCCAGGCACAGGGTGGCCACACCGCAGCAGGTGGGTATGATCCACCGTTTCTTGCCCGGCAGGATGGGAATCAGGATCAAAATGAGGTACACCAGCACCAGCCAGGCGCGGTAATAGACGCTGTTGGTGGTGACGGCAGAGAAGGTAAGATTGGACAGGCCGTCCACGACCCAGTTGAGGTAGCGCCCCAGGGGCGCAAAGGGCAAGGCAAGCAGAGCGGCCAGTTCTGGAATAAACACGCCTAGCGTGCCGATCAGCACCCCTGCGCCAAACAGGATACCCACCGCCCACAGAGTCAGCAGGTTGGACAGGGGCGCGATGAGGGAGACAGACTGGAAGTAGATGGCCGACAGAGGCACCGTAAACACTGATGCCCCCAGGGTGGCACAGAAGGTGGACACGACAAATTTGGGCACCAGCTGGATGATCCACCAGAAGGTCCACCGCTTGGCCGGACGGAAGGGAATGCGGGTCATCAGAGCCCGCTGAAGGGGCTGTGCACACAGGAAGATACCCGCCACTGCCGCAAAGGAGAGCTGAAGCCCGATGTGTGCCGCGGAGAAGGGATTATATAAAAGCAGCAGCAAAAGAGCGCTGCCCAGGGAGGTAAACTCGTCCCGCTCCCGATAGAACAGCGGACCGATATGCAGCAGCAGGATCATCACCGCCGCCCGCACCACGGAAGGGGTACACCCGGCGGTGAGGGTGAAAAGCAAGGTCACCGGAATGGTGACCAGAGAGGCCAGCCGCCGCCATTTTCCCAGCAGCATGGAAAGAAGCCCGGCCAGAAAGGCCAGGTGCATGCCAGACACCGCCACGGTGTGGCTCAGGCCTGTGCGCTGGAGGGAAGTAGTAAAGGGGTCACTGAGACTGTCCCGGTTGCCCGTCACCAGGGCCTGTACCAGCCCGGACACATCGCCGGGAAAGGTTTGGGCGATGCTCTCCTTCAGCGCCTGGGACCAGTAGGCGGGCCGATCCCGCAGCGGGATGCGGTCCGGTTGTTCCACTTCCAGACAGCCGTAGGCCTGCCCGGTCAGGAAGATACCTTTGGCGGTGTAGTAGGTGATCTCCTCCCCGGACGAGGCATGGTCGGCCAGCGTGCAGTGTACCACAGTCTCGATGCGGTCACCGGGCCGCAGGTCGGAGCCCTGTTCATCCACATAGAGGAGGATGGGCACGGTGACCCACCCTTCTGTATCCGCCCGGGCTAAAACCGAAACGCCGCCGTAGTCGGTTTCCTGGGGCCACTGGGATACGGTTGCCGTAAGGCGCACCGTTTTCTCATCCAGAGCCTGAGCGGGAGCCCAGAACACCTGGCTATACCCGGCCGTCCACAGGCATCCCAAGGCCAGTCCGAAGGCGGCGTACCGTGCCTTCCGGTTTCGGGGCATTTGTCTCAGACGGGGCAGAAACGTAACTGCAAAGGCCAACACAAAAGCGCACCCCAGAGGGAGCAGAACTCCCTCCAAGGGCAAAACATTGGCACACAACACCGCTGCGGCAAAGGAAAAGGAGAGAATGGCCAGCATGCTCACCGCCCGTCCCTCCTTCTCTCATTCTGCCCTCCATTATAAAAGAATTTCCGGCTGGATACAAGAGAAGATGTCGAAGCGGGTCGAATTTGGTCCTGCCACAGCAAGCGGGGAGCCGAAATCGGCTCCCCGCGGAAGAAAAATCAAAATACCTTGATGGCTCCGTCCACCTGCTTGGGAATCAGGTTCATCCGCTGCAGAATGGGCAGAAGCGCCTGGAACAGCACATACAGCACCGCTGCCTTGGGGATGATGGTCACCAAATTTTTGATCAGGCTCGGTACAAACCAGGCCCAATATACACCCCCGCGCATCATCACGGTCCACACGCTGCCCATGGCGGCATTGACCAGCAGATTGACCAGCACGTTGGCCAGCACCAGCCGCCACACAGTGATCTTCGCCCGGTAGAAACACAGGGCATACACCAGAACCCCCGCCATGGTGGACAGGGTGTAGCCAGGGAAAAAGTCCCCGGTGGGCTGGAGAATGAAACCCAGGATATCCTCTACAAAGGCAAAGATCAATCCCAGCGTGGGACCGCACACCAGGGCACACAGACCCCGGGCCAGAAAGCCCCAGGTGAGCTCGGTATGGGCAATGGGAATGCCGGGAATGAGGGACAGCGCCCGGGTCATGGCCACCATCAGGGCTGCGAACATCAGCAGCTTCAGGGCCTTGGCGCAGGCGTTGGCCTCCCGCCAGTAGGCGGGAGTAAAGGGAGTGCGGTACAAATTCATGGGGATGCGGGTCTGGGACATAAAAAAACCTCCTGTCTGTTTTGGCAGCCCGGGTTCGGGAATGCCGCACAGAGGGAGGAATTCATATTTTTTCGCCCCATCTTTGCGGCAGCGGGATGCGAAACACACACTGCCGCCCGCCCAAAGGCGGACTGTTCGTCCGGCGGACAACTCCCCGTCCCGCCGACACTAAGGCGCCAGATCCAGCACGTGTGCTTCTACTCTGCCGTGGCTAGTGTATTCCATCCACTGGGAAAAGGCAAGGGAAACTTTTCCTGCCCTTGACGGCCTGCCCCCTTTCTTAGTATGATAAAGAGGAAAATCTAGTCATTCGAGGTGTCTTATGGACCTTTGCAATATCAACGACATCAAAGCCCTGCTCTCCCGCCACGGCTTCCGGTTCTCCAAATCCATGGGCCAGAACTTCCTCATCGAGGACTGGGTCCCCCGTGACATCGCCGACGCCTCCGGTGCCGCTCCCGGCGTGGGCGTAGTGGAGGTTGGCCCCGGCATCGGCCCCCTCACCCGGGAGCTGTCCCTGCGGGCGGACAAGGTGGTCTCTATTGAGCTGGACCGCTCCCTGCTGCCCATTCTGGCCGAGACTCTCTCCGACCATCCCAACGCGGAGATCTTCCCCGGCGACGTGCTGAAAACTGACCTGCCCGCCCTGGTCTCGGAAAAGCTGGCCGGGCTCTCCCCCATCGCCTGCGCCAATCTGCCCTACAACATTACCACCCCCGCCATCACCGCCCTCATTGAGGCGGGCTGCTTTGGCTCCATCACGG
>NZ_JBKVXZ010000054.1:0-25748 GCF_046973065.1 Flintibacter sp.
CTTGCATGTGTTAAGCACGCCGCCAGCGTTCATCCTGAGCCAGGATCAAACTCTCAATAAAATGGTATCTAAAGAGCCAAAGCTCTTCAAATCACTTTATTGAAGCTTAAAAACTAGCTTCAAAGAAATTTAACGATTGTCCTTCAAGCTAAGCTTGTTTGAACAACCAAATCCAATTTGGTGCTTCGTGTTTGTCACGTTGTTTAATTTACAAGGTACACACCGCTTTGCAGCGGCGGGAGTTCATTTTACCACACCGTTTCGACCTTGTCAAGAGCTTTTTTTGAAGTTTTTTCAAACTTTTCAGCTCTCAGGTCAGCCCGGCAGGCTTCTTCCTTATTGGCCGCCCTCACAGGCGACTTGATTAGTTTACCATATCTCAGTTCGCTTGTCAAGAACTTTTTTCGCACCGTCAGGTGGTTTTTGTTCTCTCATTCAAGCCCGCTTTTGACTTGGAAACCACTGTCTCGCGGACAGCTTCGATAGAATACCACCGCTCCCTCCATTTGTCAACAGGTTTTTTCATATTTTTCGAATTTTTTCTTCTCTTCCCGAAATAAGGTCTTTTCCCCCTATTTTGTCCACCAGTGAGCTACATTTATCCTCAGAAATACGCCTTGCGCATCCTTCCCAGTTATGATACCCTATTTTTACGAATTCTATATTATAAGGTAGGTCATTCCCATGCCCATTAAAATTCCCGATTCCCTTCCTGCTACTACTACATTGGAGGGAGAAAACATCTTTGTTATGACGGAGTACCGGGCTATGCACCAGGATATCCGCCCTCTGAACCTCCTCATCTTAAATTTGATGCCCACTAAGATCGTGACTGAGACCCAGCTGCTGCGTAAGCTCTCCAACTCTCCTCTTCAGGTCCAGGTAGAACTGCTGCACACCCTCAGCCATGTATCTCAGAATACAGATGCCAGCCACCTCTCTTCCTTCTATACTACCTTTGATCAGATCAAAGACCGGAAGTATGACGGTATGATCATTACCGGAGCTCCGGTAGAAAATCTGGACTTTACCGATGTGGACTACTGGGATGAGCTGTGCGAGATCATGGAATGGACCAAGACCCACGTTCACTCTACCCTGCATATCTGCTGGGGTGCCCAGGCCGGTCTCTATTACCATTATAATATTCCTAAGTATGATCTGGGTAAAAAGCTCTTTGGCGTCTTCCCCCACACAGTGGTGCGCAAACGCAGCCCCCTGTTCCGCGGTTTTGATGATATCTTCTATGTTCCTCACTCCCGCTATACTGAAAACAAGCTGGAGGATGTTCTGGCTGTCCCGGAACTGCAGCTGCTGGCTGTCTCGGAGCAGGCTGGCGTCTTTGCAGTAAAGAGCCAGGATAACCGCCGCTTCTTTATTACCGGACACCCCGAATACGATCCCGACACCCTGGCCAATGAGTACTTCCGGGATGTAAACAAGGGCATCGACATCAATGTTCCGGACAACTACTTCCCCAACGACGAGCCCACACAGCCTCCCCTGGTACGCTGGCGCTCCGCTGCCCAGCTGTTCTATACCAACTGGCTGAACTATTACGTGTATCAGACCACGCCTTACGATATCCGCGACATTTAAAAGGAGCGATACCATGGAAGTAACCTTTGATATGATCCGCTCCTCTCCGGAGATCCGGACTTACATCACACAGGCCGACGCTTCTCTCACAGCTCTGGGCTTTACGGAGCACTCCTTTGCCCATGTAGGCAAGTGCGCTCATGTGGCCGCTCAGATCCTGACCGAATTGGGGTATACTCCCCGCGAGGTAGAGCTGGCTCAGATCGCCGCCTACATGCACGATATCGGCAACGTGGTCAACCGCCACGACCATGCCATCAGCGGTGCTACCATGGCTTTCCGCATTCTGGACAACATGGGCATGGATCCTTCCGACGTGGCAGCCGTCATCACCGCTATCGGCCATCACGATGACTCTACCGCATTTCCGGTCAATGCCATTGCCGCTGCCCTGATTCTGGCGGACAAGACCGATGTGCGCCGCAGCCGCGTGCGCAACAAAGACATGTCCACCTTTGATATTCACGACCGGGTCAACTACTCGGTAGAGCGCTCGGAAGTTTTGCTGGATGTGGAGTCCAAGACCATCACCCTCTCCCTGTCCATTAACACAGAGATGTGCGCGGTCATGGACTATTTTGAGATCTTCCTGCAGCGGATGCTGCTGTGCCGCCGTGCTGCGGAACAGTTGGGTCTGAGTTTCCGTCTGGAGATCAACGGCCAGCTTCTGCTTTAAACCAATATGTTCTTTTTACAAGTCCTGGGTATCGCCCAGGGCTTGTTTTTTTCTGTCACCGCTCTGTAACTTGACTGTGATCTACCACAAGTGTAGTATATAATTATCAACTACATTTGAAGTAAATTGGAGATGATACCATGAAACGTCTGCCCGACACCGAACTGGAAGTCATGAAAGCCCTGTGGAAGCTGGGCGCCGATACCCCTCGTGCCGCTTTGGACCAAGCGCTGGAGGACTTTGGCTGGGCCAGCAACACGGTAAACACCTATCTGGCCCGATTGGCTGAAAAAGGCTTTGTCTCGGTGCGCCGGGAAGGAAAAAGCAACCGCTACACTCCCTTAGTTTCTCAGGAGGATTATTTGGCCTTTGACAGCCGCAGCGTGCTCTCCCGCCTGTACGGCAGCTCTCCCCGAAATTTTGTGGCGGCTCTGGCCCGAACCGGGCTGAAACGCCAGGACCTGGATGAGCTGCGCTCCCTGCTGGACCAGCTGGAGGAGGACACCAAGGCATGACAGATTTTCTATTTTATTTAGGTGCTCTGTCCCTGGGCGGCGGTCTGGTTGGACTGATCCTGATGGCTACCGGACTGCTCACCCGCTCCCGGTACGCCGCCCGGTGGCGCTGCTGGGGCTGGCTGCTGCTCTGCCTGCGTCTGGCCATCCCTTTACCCTTCTCTTTTCCAAATGTTCAGGTCCACGCCCCCATTCAGCTTCACTCCCCCAGTTTGGAGCGCCCCTCAGAACTGCCTTTTACCGCCGGACGTCCCTTTCAAGAGGCGGTGCCATCTCCGGTCTCACCCACCGGTTCTTCCAATGAAGAGAATCCCTCTTCCTCTACATCTTCTTCTCAGAACACCCCTGAACCTGAGCCAGAAACAAAGCCTACGATCTATGTTTCTCAAATCGTCACTGCGGTCTGGCTTTTGGTCGCAGCAGGAATCCTCATTTGGAATCTCATCGCTCACCTTCGACTGCGGCGTTTCCTGAAGCGCTGGGCCGACCCGGTAAGGGATGCTACGATCCTCCCGCTCTATAATGCCATGGGCGACCAATTGGAGCTGGACCGCCGTCCCCGGCTGATGACCTGTCCTGGGTTGGCCGCTCCCATGCTGGCAGGGCTGCTCCATCCTGTGCTTCTGCTGCCGGAGCAGCCCCTTGCCCCGAAAGAACTGGAATACGCCCTGCTCCACGAACTGACCCACTACCGCCGCCGGGATATCTGGCTCAAAGCCCTGGCTCTGTGGGTGCGGGCCGTGCACTGGTTCAATCCTCTGGTATGGCTCATGGCCCGGGCCATTGAACAAGATACCGAGCTATCCTGCGACGAGGCGGTTCTGCGGCGTCTTCCACCAGAGGAACATGCCGCCTATGGCAAGACTATCTTGTCTGCGGTGGAGCGGCTGAAGGCCCGCTCCTGACGAAAGGAGTTCAAATATGGCACCAAGACTCCCCCGCTCCCCTCTCACCACCCGGCTGTCCGGATCTGCCCGGGAGACGGAGCACCGTATCCGTAATATCTTCCAATGGAAAAAGAAGCGTCCGCCTGTGCTGGTGCTGGTCCTGACTGCCGTGCTGATCGCTATGTGCGGAGGATTGGTTTCCTGCCAGGAGCGGACAGAACCAGTCACTCTGGTCATGGATGCCCAGTATTACGACACACAGGGTAACTATATTGAGATTCCCGCCCTGGCCATGTCTGCCGATACTCAACCCACTGCCGGAGTCACCGCCATCAACCAGGCCCTAAGCCAGTTGAAGCAGGAGTATCAGGATATCCTGGATGGGGTCGTCGATGACTCTTCCCTGTCATCCACCGAAAATCACTGTCTGCTCTACCCCACCGAAACTCAGCGCTATTGGAATCTGGTCTTCTTCCGGGAGGAATTTCACACGGACCTGAATACCGGGCATGTCACCTCGTTGGTCTATAACAAAGAAACAGGCCAGCAGGTGACCCTGGAGGAGGCTCTGGAGTTAGCCGGGCAAACCGTGGACGATCTCTGCCAGGCCCTGGCGGACCAGTACGATCCCACCTTGGGTCAGGATATCCCCGGTGCCGACCTGTGCATCCAGAACCAGACCGTGGAAGGCTTCCGCATGGGAGCGGACGATCAGCCTATTTTCTATCTCACTGCCCGGGTCGATGACCGGAATGACACAGCATCCGACTTTGTCAGCGGCTCGGATAACCTCTACATCTGGTCCGATGGAACATTTACTCTTTATGACCAATATGCTGTCACGGACCTTCAACCGCTGGTTCCGTCAGAGGAGTGCATCGATCTGAATCCGCCTCTGTGGCGGCAGTGGAATTTCAGCGGCGGAGAACCGGAGGGAGGATTTTCGGTGTCTGCCAGCTTAAGTCTGCAGGATCCGGAGGTCTGTCTCTACCGGGATGGTTTTCCCAATCCCATCGGTCCAGGTTCTTCTCTCTCCTTCTCCTGTCTGGACTCTACGCATATCGACACCCAGCGTCTGGAGAAGTATGAGCCTATCTACAACCCGGGAGACTACTGGCTGCGCAGCAGTGGTACGACAGGCACCGGAAGTTTTACCGCTCTGAGTTACTACAACAGCACTGAGGACCGGGAGTCCATCAATACTCTGGATGTTACGATGCCCGATCTCTACACTCCCCGAGGTATCCGAGTGGGTGCCAGCCGAGAAGACGTGCTGACAGCCTATCCCGAAGCAGTATCAGAAGATTATTGGGGAAAGTATCCAGGCCAGGACTATCTGTGGTACTGCCGCGATTCCAACGACTTTGGAACTGCTATTTTATTCTTCTTCAATGGGGATACCCTGCACCAGATCACACTCACCAATATGTTTGACTGATTGGAGGCTTTGCTTATGGACAAGCGCTGTACGCCCCACTCTCCGCTGACCACCCGGCTGTCCGGCTCGGCGCGAGAGACGGAAAATCGCATTCGCAATATCTTCCAGTGGAAAAAGAAGCGCCCGCCGGCACTGGTACTGGCTCTGGCTGCTTTAGTCATTGTTTTGTGCGGCTCTCTGGTATCCTGTCAGGAGGGAACCACCTTTGTCTCCAACGTTGCCTCCGGTCGGGTGGACCAGATGGCTCTGAAGGATGATCTGGCTGAATCTGCTCAAACCCTTTTTCCCTCTGGCGTTATTCAACCCACTTCTGTGGAACTAATGGCTTTCATCCCCGGTGATGACGGAAATGTTGCCCTGGGAGCGGTTTGTGTACAAACCGACCGTTCCGAATCACTGCTCGCCTTGGGCGTACAAGACCAGCTAACCGGCCAGCTGACCGCTCCGGTCTTCGCCACCATATGCACCGGAAGCCAACCCCATGTGGTAACTTTTAATAAGGACGGAGAAAGCTACCTTCTCTATGTGGCCAACAGTATCCACCTAGGGCTTACGTATGGAGAAGCTGGCCTCATCCGCTATGACGGAACTGACTTCACCTGGGTCTGGCCGGTGGAGGGGGGCGTGCGAGAGGAGGACTCTCAGGCACGGAAGGATTATGAGGCCTACTGGCAGGAGTACAAGGCTCTTATGGCTCCCGGCGGCGTAGATATCTTTGCACAGACTGACAACGCGGTCATCAACGGAGACGGACCTCAGTGGGCACCCGACCACAACGAGACCTTTTACCCTGCACCGGAGGACACCCTCCCCATCCCGGTTCCCTGGCAGGTCCGCAATTGGTTGGAAACCTTTACCCGTCAAGACAACAACCCGCTGAATGCCAACAATACCTCTGCTCTTTGGTCCATCCAGTCTCTGACACAGACTGAGCTGACATCCGTGGAACTGAAAAACACCCAGACTGCCTACACGGTACTGGCCCGGGCAGACACGGATGACACACTCTGGTTTACCGCCTGCCTCATCTATGACAGGGACGAGAACTCCTTGGAGGTCTATGACTATACCACAGGCTCTCTGGAAGAGGTCACAGAATACATCGAAAGTCTGGTTACCCTGATCTCCGGGATTGATTCCCAGGAGTTCTATACACTGGCCCACCAATACTACAGCCAGAAATACCAGGGACAAACCTACTACTTTGCCGTAGACCAGCCCGAAGTGCCTCAAGAAGGAGACCTGCGTTTGGGATCGGTGAGCTATAATGGATCCTGCCATCTTCCCCAAGGCATCGGCTCTGCTTACACCGTAAGCTTCTCCAGATACCGTTCCGGAGAGTGGGCATCGCCCCGCATTCAGTATCTGGTTCTGCTTCGAAATGAAGATGGTTCTTTCTCATCGGTGCTGGGGGAGCCTTCTTCCTATCATGAGAACATGTCGGCATATGAAATCGTCCACCTGGCCGTTGACCAGGCAGAGAAATAAGCCTTTTTTCTCATCTCGTTCTTTCCTCTCACGCGCGGCGGACTTGGTTCCGCCGCGCCCTTTTTCTCCCCTCCAAATCTCCCCTTCTATTCCATCTTCTTCATTGAGAAATTCCATTTTTTCATCCCATTTCCCATCCTTTCCGCTGCCTCTGTGAGCTCTCTGTGATTTTAACATTTTTATCAAAATTTCAGTATAAAAACTGTGTATTTTGCCGGGTAGCTTCCCCCTTGCTTCCGCCCTGAAAAAACGATATAATTTGTAAGGTACATAAACAGTTATGCCTTTTCCGGCCTTCGCAACAACAGGTATTTTTCCTGTGTTGCGCTTTTTCTGGTCTTGGTTTGTTAATTTTCTAACAAAACTGTTTAGAACCCGTCAAATTGTTTTAGATTTGACCGTTAGAAATCAACTTTTTAGGAGGAAACACTATGAAGGTTGCAATTTTCGGCGCCGGCACCATGGGTCGTGGTATTGCCCAGGTCTTTGCCGCAAACGGGCATACTGCCCTGATGTACGCCAGCAGCATCGCCTCCGCCCAGCGCCATAAGGAACAGCTGGACGCTTCTCTGCAAAAGCGGGTCGCCAAGGGCAAAATGTCTCAGGGCACCAAGGACGCTCTCATGGCCAATGTGCTGGTCGAGGAAGAGTCCGCCGCTGCTGATGCTGATCTGGTGATCGAGTGCATCGCCGAGGAGATGGGTCCCAAGAAGGAGCTGTTCCATCGCCTGGACGAGCTGTGCAAGCCGGAGACCGTGTTTGCTTCCAACACCTCCTCTTTGTCTATCACTGAGATGGGCAATGGTCTGAAGCATCCCCTCATCGGTATGCACTTCTTCAACCCCGTGCCCAGCATGAAGCTCATCGAGGTCATCCGCGGCGTGAACACTCCCCAGGAGACCTTCGACTTTGTGTACAAGCTGGCTCAGGACATCGGCAAGGAGCCCGTTGAGGTGGCAGAAGGCCCCGGCTTCGTGGTCAACAAGCTGCTGATCCCCATGATCAACGACGCCATCGGCCTGGTTGAGTCCGGCACCGCCTCCGTCGAGGACATCGACAAGGCTATGCGCCTGGGCGCCAACCACCCCATGGGTCCTCTGGCCCTGGGCGACTTCATCGGCCTGGATATCTGCCTGGCCATTATGAACACCCTGTACGATGAGACAGGCGATTCTAAGTATCGTCCTGCCCTGCTGCTGAAGAAGATGGTCCGCGGTGGTCTGCTGGGCGTCAAATCCGGCAAGGGCTTCTACGATTATTCCAAGTAAAAAAGTTTTAGGAGGACTGGAAAATGGATTTTCATCTGACTAGAGAGCAAGAGATGGTCCGCAAGATGTACCGTGAGTTTGCGGAGAACGAGGTCAAGCCCCTAGCCGAGGAGCTCGATGAGGAAGAGCGCTTCCCCATGGAGACCGTCGAGAAGATGGGCAAGCTGGGCATGATGGGCATCTACTTCCCCAAGAAGTACGGCGGCGCCGGCGGCGATGTGCTGTCCTACGCTATGTGCGTTGAGGAGCTGTCCAAGGTCTGCGGCACCACTGGTGTTATCGTGTCTGCCCACACCTCTCTGTGCTGCGCCCCCATCTATGAGCACGGCACCGAGGAGCAGAAGATGAAGTATCTGCCCGACCTGCTCAGCGGCAAGAAGATCGGCGCTTTCGGCCTGACCGAGCCCAACGCCGGCACCGACGCCTCCGGCCAGCAGACCACCGCTGTTCTGGAGGGTGACCACTATGTGCTCAACGGCTCCAAGTGCTTCATCACCAACGGCACTGTGGCCAGCACCATGGTCGTCTTCGCTATGACCGACCCCAAGGCCGGCAACCACGGCATCTCCGCTTTCATCGTGGAGAGCTCCTTCCCCGGCTTCTCCGTTGGTAAGAAGGAGAAGAAGATGGGTATCCGCGGTTCTTCCACCTGCGACCTGATCTTTGAGGACTGCATCGTTCCCAAGGAGAACCTGCTGGGCAAGGAAGGCCAGGGCTTCAAGATCGCCATGCAGACTCTGGACGGCGGCCGTATCGGCATCGCTGCTCAGGCTCTGGGTCTGGGCGAGGGTGCCATTGACGAGGCCGTCAAGTACACCCAGGAGCGTATCCAGTTTAAGAAGCGTCTGTCTCAGTTCCAGAACACCCAGTTCCAGCTGGCTGACATGCACACCCGCATGAAGGCTGCTCAGTACCTGGTGTACGCCGCTGCCTGCAAGAAGGAGAACCACGAGCCTTACTCCGTGGACGCCGCCATGGCTAAGCTGTTTGCCGCCGAGGCCGCTTCCGATGTGACCCGCCGCGCTGTTCAGCTGTTCGGTGGTTACGGCTACACCCGTGAGTATCCCGTGGAGCGCATGATGCGTGACGCCAAGATCACCGAGATCTATGAGGGTACTTCCGAGGTCCAGCGCATGGTCATTTCCCGTGCGATGGGTGTGAAATAAGATAGGAGGCAGATGGAAATGAAAATCATTGTTTGTGTTAAGCAGGTCCCCGATACCTCCGGTAAGGTGGCCGTGAATCCCGATGGTACTCTGAACCGCGCCTCCATGGCGACCATCACCAACCCCGACGACCTGAACGCCGTCGAGGCCGCTCTGGTCCTGAAGGAGCAGACCGGCGCCGAGGTCGTTGTCGTCTCCATGGGTCCTCCTCCTGCCGAGGGCATGCTGCGTGAGGTTATGGCTCGCGGCGTGGACCGTGCTGTTCTGGTTTCCGGCCGTGAGTTCGGCGGTTCCGATACTTATGCTACCTCTCAGATCCTGGCCGCTGCTATCAACAAGATCGGCCTGGACGAGGACGACGTGGTGTTCTGCGGCCGTCAGGCTATCGACGGCGACACCGCTCAGGTTGGTCCCCAGATCGCTGAGAAGCTGGGCATCCCCCAGGTTTCCTACGCTGCTGAGATCACCAAGGAGGGCAAGACCCTCACCATCAAGCGTATGCTGGAAGACGGCTACATGACCATCAAGGTCAACACCCCCTGCCTGATCACCTGCATCAAGGAGCTCAACGAGCCCCGATACATGAGCGTGGGCGGCATCTTCGAGTGCTATGAGAAGCCCTACGAGGTCCTGGACTACAACGCTCTGAAGGACGATCCCCTGATCGATCCCGCTACCATCGGCCTGAAGGGTTCTCCCACCAACATCCTGACCTCCTTCACTCCTCCTCAGAAGGGCGCCGGCATGATGCTGGAGGGCGCCGACAAGGCGACCTGTGAGAAGCTGGCCGGCATCCTGGCTGGCAAGCATTTGATCTGATAGAAGGGAGAATTGAAGAATATGTCTACTTTCAACAGTGCTGATATCGCTGCCTTCAACGGCGGCGTGTGGGTATTCTGCGAGCAGCGTCAGGGCACCATGATGCCTACCTCCTTTGAGCTGATTTCCGAGGGCCGCAAGCTGGCTGACGAACTGGGCACCAAGCTGTACGGCATTCTGCTGGGCCACAACATCGAGGGCATTGCCAAGGAGCTGGGCGGCTACGGTGCTGACGGCGTATACGTCTGCGACCACCCCCTGCTGGAGAACTACACCACCGACGGCTACACCAAGGTCATCTGCGACGTGATCGAGGAGTACAAGCCTGAGATGATGCTGATCGGCGCCACCAACATCGGCCGCGATCTGGGCCCCCGCTGCGCCGCTCGTCTGCACACCGGTCTGTGCGCCGACTGTACTCACCTGGACGTGGATATGGGCATCTACAAGGACTTCCTGCGTGAGGCCTCCACTCTGCCCGCCGAGAAGATCGACGGCCTGAACACCGCTATGGTGCTGGGTGAGAAGCACGACGTGTCCCGCGACCTGAAGATGACCCGTCCTGCTTTCGGCGGCCACCTGATGGCTTCCATCATCTGCCCCCGTTTCCGTCCCGCTATGGCTACCGTGCGTCCCGGCGTTATGAAGAAGGCTCCCTTCGATCAGGCCAAGGCTGACGCCTGCGAGCTGATTAAGCCCAACTTCTCCCTGACTGAGGCTGACATGCAGACCCAGGTCATCGAGGTTGTCAAGGCCGCTAAGAAGCTGGTCGACCTGATCGGCGCTGACGTGGTCGTCTCCGTGGGCCGTGGCATCTCCAAGGACGTCGAGGGCGGCATCAAGCTGGCTGAGGAGCTGGCTGAGGTTCTCGGCGGCGTCGTGGGCGGCTCCCGTGCCACCATCGACTCCGGCTGGCTGTCCGCTGACCACCAGGTTGGTCAGACCGGCAAGACCGTTCACCCCAAGATCTATGTTGCTCTGGGCATCTCCGGCGCCATCCAGCACAAGGCTGGCATGCAGGATTCCGAGTGCATCATCGCTGTGAACAAGAACGAGAACGCCCCCATCTTTGAGATCGCTGACTACGGCATCTGCGGCGACCTGTTCAAGGTTACCCCCATGCTGATCGAGGCTATCAAGGCTGCTAAGGCTGCTCAGTAAGAGTAAACGTTCTACGCCCCGCTTCTCCAAGAAGCGGGGCGTTTTTATTGGCAAAAAGGGAGGTCCCGAATACTCGGGACCTCCCTTTTTCTATGGATAGAAGTTATGACGCATGGGCCAGGAGCGCCTCAAAGAAGTCCATGTATGCATCATGGTCCAGGGCGTCGGCCTCAGGGTGGAACTGCACACCCAAGGTGAAGTCGTTGGCCTGGTACTCCAGAGCCTCAATCACCTCGTCCGGTCCGTAGGCTACCACGGTCAGGCCCTGCCCCACACGCCGGGGATTGGCCACCTGGTGGTGCCAGGATGCTACGTCAGCCAAGCTCGTGCCGCCTACGATGGAGTACAGCAGAGAGTCGGTATCGGTAACGGTAATGTCGTGACGGGCCCAATCGGGCTTATTGCGGTGGACGCGATAGCTGTCGTCCTTGCCCAGATAGGTGGGCAGATCCTGGATCAGACCGCCGCCGCACACCACATTCAGCATCTGCATTCCGCGGCAAATTGCCAGCATAGGTTCGTCGGTCTGGACCGCTGCCTGGATCAGATTGTAGTCCGAGGTATCCCGGATGTCCCGGTACTCGGTGTTGTCCTCCAGCAGGGGGCTGTGCTCATCGCCGTACAGGTCGGGGTTGATATCCTCGCCGCCGGTAACTACGATGCCGTCCACGCTCTTCAGCGCGGAGACTGCCTGCTCATAGCGGGTGATTTGAGGCAGATGGGTCACTACGCCGCCCGCCTCACGGATAATATCCTGAATGTCGGTATAGTCCACCGGATCACCGCCCCAAGAGATGCCGATGACCGGCTTCTCAGAGGCATAGGCCACCAGATTCTCAAAGAAGGTCAGGCAGGTATCAAAGTCGCAGGGAGCTTCCTTGCCCTGATAGAACACCAGGCTGCAGTCATTCTCCGGATGGAACTGCACGCCTACGCAGAAGGTCTTATCCTTATTTTCCACGGCTTCAATGATATCAACACCATTCAGCGTGGTCTTGGCGGTGACGGTCAGGCCTGTGCCCTCCACGCTCTTTACCGCCTGGTGGTGCCAGGAGGAGACGTTTTTCAGCACATCGGCGTTTACCACGTCGTACAGCAGGGAGTCCTTATCGATAATATCCACATCGTGGCGGGCATAGTCCCGATTGGGAGCATCGGCGGGCATCCGGTGCAGGTCATTGTACTCCGCGCCCTGGGCGGCGAAGTAGTCGGGAATGTCCTGGATAAAGTCGGCGCCGGAGACGATGCTCATCATCTGCATACCACGGCAGGCTGCAAAGGAGGGGATGTCCTGCTGGATGCAGTAAGCCATCAGTGTATAGTCGGAAATATCTCGGGTCGCGTTAATCTCTTCCCCGTGATTGGCTTCCTTCTGAGGCTCAGCAAAGAGAGAAGGGCTGATATCCTCGCCGCCGGTAAAGAACACGCCATCCACCTCAGCCATGACCTGAGCCACATTGGTATTGGCAAAGTTCTTTGCCTTGATCTGGTCTGCGTAGGCCTGCTTAAGCATCCCACTCTCCTCCAGATAGGCGCTGGTCACCTTGTTGCTGCTGTCATACTCCACAGCAGAGGAAGTGATCTGGGGCAGCTCCACCGCCACACCGCCTGCTGCACGGATCACAGTGGCAAATGCAGCATAATCCTGCGTATTGCTCTTCCAGCTGATACCGATAAACGGCTTGCCTTCCATGGCCTTAGCATTGGACATCATCTGAACGAACACAGTCTTGTTCACTGCGCTGTTCGGGCTGTACTCCACTCCCTGAGTCAAGCCAGTGCTGGATACCGCAGTATTATAGCTGGCAGGCCAGGCAGTCAGGACGCCATTGGGAACATCCGCATACCGCAGCAGGATCGCCGCCGCCTCTACCTGGGTCGCTGCCGCATTGGGAGAGAAGGTATCACCACTCGTACCACTCATCAGACCCTTTGCATAAACCAGGTTGATAGCTCCCTCATAGATGCTGTTCTCAGCCACATCAGAAAACGCGCTGGGTTTCGCCTGGTACTCTGCCAACTGACCGGACAGGCCGGCACTTTCTACCAGCAGTGCCGCCATTTCTCCTCTGGTCATGGTGTCTGGTGCTGCGGAGGCTGTTACTACCAGTCCCGCAGTCAGGGCACCAGCCGTACACAAGGACAAGAATTTACGAAAGATCCCCTTCTTCATTTCTTGAACTCCTTTCTTTTTGCCGCTATGGGATGCTGCCTTTCCCATGCTCCCCTCAAAGTAACGGAACGGCAGAGAGCCCATCCATTCGCAATGCCTTTTCAGACTATTTCAAGCATTACTTCCAAGAAGAGTATAATATAGTGCGTTGTTTTTGTCAATAAATACAACACATTCTTTCCCTTTTTCTTCTGTGACCGCCCTTCTCTGCCGCGCATAGGCTGGAACAGCACGGAGAGGGAGGAGATCAACTATGGCATGTGCAAAAACAATTTGGCTGTTGGGAGGAGACCGGCGGCAGGCAGAGCTGGCCCGACTGCTGGCTATGGACGGGCATACAGTCCACACCTGGGCTTTGGAGGAGGGATTACCCGCCGAGGAACCGGGCTGCGCCCGCCAGCCTCCCGACGGCCTTTCTCAGGCAGACTGTGTGATCCTGCCGCTGCCGGCAGCAGATGGGACGGTGCTACATAGTCCCCTGTCCCAGTTCCACCCCAGTCTGCGGCAGGTCTTTGACGCCCTGGCGCCCGGCCAGCTGGTGCTGGCGGGGATGGCAGATCCAGGCTTGAAAGCACTGGCCCAGGAACACGGGGTATGCCTGCTGGACTACTTTACCCGGGAGGAACTGGCAGTGGCCAACGCAGTACCCACAGCCGAGGGAGCGATCCAGATCGCCATGGAGCAGCTGCCCATCACCCTCCACGGCGCCCAGGTGCTGGTGTTGGGCTTTGGGCGGATCGGGCAGGCTACCGCTCTGCGTCTGGCCGCTCTAGGCGCTGAAGTGACGGTAGCCGCCCGTCGCTGGGAAGCCCTTGCCTGGGCGAAAGCCGTAGGCTGTAAGGGCGTCCTTCTGTCCCAGCTTACGGAAAGCCCCTGCCCCTTCCAGCTGGTGGTCAACACCGTCCCCGCCCTGGTCCTGGGACGGGAGGTCCTGAAAGCTCTGCCTGCCGGCTGCCTTATTCTGGATCTGGCCAGCAAACCAGGCGGCGTGGACCGCACCGCCGCCCAAGAACTGGGTCTGCCCGTCATCCATGCCCTCTCCCTGCCGGGCAAGGTGGCCCCTGTAACTGCAGCAGCCATCCTTCAAACCACCATATATCATATGCTCCAGGAACTGGAGCAGCCAGGAAAGGAAGATGCTACATGATCGACCAAACGGTCGGCTTTGCCGTGTGCGGCTCCTTCTGCACCCACGCCAAGGCCATGGAGGCCCTGGAGCAGGTAAAAGCCCGCTTCTCCACGGTGATTCCCATTGTCTCGGAGTGTACCGCCGCTACCGACACCCGCTTTGGCCCTGCCCATGAGCTGATGCGGGAGATGGAGCGAATCTGTGACCGGCGGGTCATCTCCTCCATCCGCGAGGCAGAACCCATCGGCCCCAAGAAGCTGCTGGATCTGCTCATCATTGCTCCCTGTACCGGAAACACGCTGGGCAAACTGGCCTGCGGCATTACGGACACGGCGGTCACCATGGCCGCCAAAGCCCATCTGCGCAACCAGCGCCCCCTTCTCATTGCCCCCTCTACCAACGACGGTCTGACTGCCTCCGCTCCCAATTTGGGCGCTCTGCTCAGCCGTAAATACATCTATTTCGTCCCCTTCGGACAGGACGACCCGGTGAAAAAGCCCACCTCCCTGGTGGCCGACTTTTCTCTGGTGGCCGACGCGGCTCAGGCAGCCCTGGAGGGTCGCCAGCTGCAGCCTCTGCTGCGGGTGGTTTAGGCAAAAAAAATTCCCCGGCCCAGGCCGGGGAATTTTTGTATTCTGATTAGATCGCGTGACCCTTCTGCTTGATCATATCCACCACGCGCTGGGCCAGAGCCTGGCATAGCTCCTGATCGGGAGCCTCCACCATCACGCGGACAAGGGGTTCCGTGCCCGACTCGCGGACCAGGATGCGGCCGGTGTTGCCCAGCTCGGCAGCCACTGCGTCCACAGCGGCTTGAACATCGGCGTCAGCCTGGGCAGCCTTCTTATCCTTTACCCGCACGTTGATGAGCACCTGAGGATAGATGGTCACCGGCTCAGCCAGCTTGCTCAGAGGCAGCTTCTTGGCCAGCATGGCCTCCATGATCTTCAGGGAGGTGAGGATACCGTCGCCGGTACGGGCGTACTTGGTGAAGATGATGTGGCCGGACTGCTCGCCGCCGATGCGGTGGCCGTTCTGCACCATGTTCTCATAGACATACTTGTCGCCCACGGCGGTCTTCTCATAACCGATCCCCGCCTTCTCCAGAGCCTTGTACAGGCCGAAGTTGGACATGACGGTGGTAACCACCTTGTTGGTGACCAGCTTGCCCCGCTCCTTCATGTAGCAGGCATACAGGTACATGATCTGATCGCCGTCCACCAGCTTGCCGTTCTCGTCCACGGCCAGGCAGCGGTCAGCATCGCCGTCATAGGCAAAGCCCACGTCCATCTTGTTCTCCACTACGTAGCGCTGAAGGCCCTCGATGTGGGTGGAACCGGCGTTGAGGTTGATGTTGGTGCCGTCGGGGTTGGTGTTGATGGTGAATACTTGGGCACCCAGGGCCTCAAAGATCCGGGGGGCAATGTGCCAGGCGCTGCCGTTGGCACAGTCCAGAGCCACGCGCTTGCCCTTGAAGGAATACACGGCCAGGGAGATGAGGTAACCCATGTAGCGGTTACGGCCGGCAGTATCGTCCACGATGCTGCCCACCTGGGCCTCGGTGGCCATGGGCAGCTCCTTCCAGGGCTGTCCGTCCAGCTCCAGCTTGCCGTCCAGATAGTCCTCTACCAGGGAAATGACGCTCTCCTCCATCTTCTCGCCTTCGCCGTTGATGAGCTTGATGCCGTTATCATAGAAGGGGTTATGGGAGGCGCTGATCATCACGCCGCAGTCAAAGCCGTCGGTACGGGCCACGTAGGAGACAGAGGGAGTGGTGGTGACATGGAGCAGGTGGACGTCAGCGCCGGAGGCGGCCATACCCGCGCTGATGGCGTACTCCAGCATATAGCTGGAGCGGCGGGTATCCTTGCCCACCACGATCTGAGCTCGGTGGGTGCGGCCGAAGTACCAGCCCAGGAAGCGGCCGATCTGATAGGCGTGGTCAGCAGTCAGGCCCTCGCCGGCCTTACCACGGAACCCGTCCGTGCCAAAATACTTTCCCATATGTATTCACACTCGCTTTCTATACTAAATGTATCTAATTACACCGGTGAAAAGACCGGATGGAAGGATGCGGTTCAGGTGCGGGGGATAATATGGTCCTTATCCTTATAGATGTGGTCTGCCTCCACCGTGCCTCGTACACAGGAGGTGGGATAGACGCTGCTGCGGCGGCCCAGGATGGTACCGGGGTTGAGCACCGAGTTGCAGCCCACTTCCACAAAGTCGCCCAGGATGGCGCCCATCTTCTTGCGGCCGGTCTCGATCTTCTCCTCGCCGTTCTTGATCACCACCAGGGTCTTATCCGACTTTACATTGGAGGTAATGGAACCGGCTCCCATGTGGCTCTTATAGCCCAGGATGGAGTCGCCCACGTAGTTATAGTGGGGGGTCTGGACGTTGTCAAAGAGGATGACGTTTTTCAGTTCCACGGAGTTGCCCACCACACAGTGCTCGCCAACCAGAGCGGAGCCGCGGATAAAGGCACAGTGGCGCACTTCAGTCTCAGGACCGATGATGCAGGGCGCGCCCAGATAGGCAGTGGGAGCCACGGTAGCCGTCTTATGGACCCAGACGTTGGGCTGGGGCTGGTCATACTCCTCGGGGGACAGTCCCGCTCCCAGGGTAAGGATCAACTCCTTAATGCCGTCCAAAGCCTGCCAAGGGTACTGGAACTGCTTGAGATAGTCCCCCGCCAACGTATGGGAGAGGTCCAGAAGATTACTGATTTCCAAATTCATGGTTCATTGCCTCCTTGTCAAATGCAGCTTGAGGCGTCAGCGGTACTGCTCCATGCACTGGTGTACCACTGCGTCCATCTCGTCCAATTTTTGGAGCATATCCTTCGCCAGAGCGATCTGACAGCGTGCACGCACCAGATTGTGCTCCGGATACTGGATCTTAAAGTAGGGGCTGCCCAGAATATAATCATCCAGGAAGCGGGTAGCCAACTCACAGGTCAGAGCAAAACAGCTCAGGGCCAGGGTATCTACCTCTTGCTGGGTGAGGGTGGCAGCAGTGTGCTTCAGGAAGCCCTGGGTGAAGGCCCGGAACACTTCCATATCCACCCCAGCCTTCTCTGCCTCGGGGGAATCCTCCTCCACGTAGTTGGCCGCAAAGCGGATGGCATCGCCAAAGTCGTGGCCCACCAGGCCAGGCATTACGGTATCCAGATCAATGACTACGATGGCCTGGTTTCCGTTGGGCTGAAAGAGGACATTGTTGATCTTGGTGTCGTTATGGGTCACCCGCAGAGGCAGCTGTCCCGCCTTATAGAGGTCGGTAAGACGACAGGCCTGCTCCTGCACAGACTTGAGCCACTCCACCTCCTCGGCCACCTGGGCAGCCATGCCCATAGGATCCTCCGCTACATCGGCAAGCAGCTTCTGATAGCGCTTGCGGGTGTCGTGGAAATCGGGAATGGTCACGTAGAGCTGCTGGGCATCAAAGTCGGCCAGCAGCATTTGGAACTCGCCAAAGGCCTCACCGGCACTGCGCACTACCTCCAGGTCGGAGCAGGTATTATAAGTGCTGGAAGGAATGTAGTTGAACAGGCGCCAGAACCCGTTGTCATCAAAGAGATAGATCTTCCGGTTCGGCGTATGGTGAAAGTGCAGAACGGTACGCTGGGGCTGCTTGGCGTGGATGTACTCGGTCACCTTATCGATGTTCTCCATAACCTCCACCGGCTTTTTGAATACAAAGGTATTCACCGCCTGGATGATATAGGACTTGGGCCGTCCATCCGGCCGCAGATAATTGACCTTATAGGTGCGGTTTACATTCCCCACCTTAATCTCCTCGTAGGACTGAAAGGCCCCCTCAATACAGAAGGCCTGACAAACCTGCTGAAGCTTTTCTTCCATGTGTTTGTACTCCTCTATGTAAGATCCCGCGCACTTGGCTCGGCGGGTATTTTAGCTTAACACTCCTATTATAATGCCTCTGGAGCGGTGGAGCAAGCATCATATCAGGCAGTTTCCCGAGCAGCTTCTCCAATGGAACATATTATAATCGCTTTCTTCCGGTTTTTCCATAAATTTATCCTGCTTTTCTCTTAAAAAATATATATTTCCTGTGGTAATCTTTGTTATTTTCTCTTTTTTTGAAAACTTTTTTCTTCCATTCGGCTGAGGATATGCTACAATAGGAAAAACGGGGCCGCGCCCCAGGACTTTGTATTTCAGAGAAAGGACGAGCGCTTATGAACAAATTTCTTGCCGGCGTGATCCAGCTGGATTCCCAGGACGATGTGCAGGCCAATCTGGCTGCTGCGGAAGAACTGATCCGCGGGGCTGCCGCCCAAGGCGCTAAGCTCATCTGTATGCCTGAGAGCGTCAATTATGTGGGACCCGGAATCCGGGACATTGCAGAAGCCGTCCCCGGTGGACCGACCTTCCAGCACTTCTCCGCGTTGGCCAAAGAACTGAATGTGTGGCTGCACTGCGGCAGTATCTACGCCCAGAGCGGTGAGGAACGCCCCTACAACTGCACCATGGTCATCAATCCCCAGGGAGAGCTGGCTGCCCACTACGAAAAACTCCATCCCTTTGACGTGTCCATCGGCAACGGCGGTCCCACAGTCCGGGAGTCCGACCGGATCTGTCCCGGCCAGAACATCGTTACAGTGGACACCAAAGAAGTTGGTCATCTGGGTCTGTCCATCTGCTATGACATGCGCTTTGGTGAACTGTTTCGCATCATGGCTCTGGAGGGAGCCAATATTCTCCTGTGCCCGGCCAACTTTACCCTGAACACCGGCAAAGATCACTGGCTGCCTCTGCTCAAGGCCCGTGCCATTGAAAATAGCTGCTATGTGATCGCACCGGGCCAGATCGGCAGAAAACCCCGTTTCCAGGCCTATGGCCATTCCATGGTCATTGACCCATGGGGCAATGTGATTGCCTGTGCCTCTGATAAACCCTGCTTTATTACGGCAGAGATCGATTTGGATTATGTCCAGACGGTGCGCCAGCAGATCTTCACGCTGGAAAACCGCCGCAGTGACCGGTATATCCTTCAGCGCCTCTGATCCCAGCAAAAAAACCGCGCGGCCAATTGGCCGCGCGGTTTTCTGCTCTAAGAATATTTATTTGGCAACATTCTCACAAAAACGCATCAGGATCTGAGCCACTTCTGCGCGGGTAGCGCCGCTGGTGGGAGCCAGCTTGCCGCCGTCCTTACCGGACAGCAGAGTCTCGCCCACGGCCCACTCCACAGAGGACAGCGCCCAATCGGAGATGGACTTCACATCCGTAAAGCCACTCACATCGCCCTTGGCACTCACATCATAGCCCTTATTCTTGGCGTAGCCGTTGAGGATCAGGGCCATCTGCTCCCGGGTCAGAGTGTCGTTGGAGCCAAACTTATCCGCGGAGTATCCGCTGATGATTCCCTTCTGGGTCGCCCACAGAACCGCGTTGTAGTACCAAGCGTCTTTGGAAACATCCTTGAAGGTCAGCTCGCCGGACACAGCGGGATTACCCTCCATGCTGTACAGCACGGTGACCAGCATGGCGCGGTTCATGGTAACGTCGGGGCCGAAGGTAGTGGCGCTGGTGCCGTTGAACAGGTTGTTCTGATAGGCATAGTTCACTGCCTCATAGTACCAGGCGTTATCGCTGACGTCGGTGAAGGGAAGCTGCACTTCCTGCTTTGCATCATGAAGGGCGGCATAGTCTACCAGCGCCTTCAAGGGGGCATTGCACAGGTCCTGGTCCACATCTACCCCGCGGGTATCTTCCAGAGCGTCCCGCTCGGGGTGCCACTGAAGTGCCAGCGCGAAGGTAGCATCCTGATACTCAATAGCCTCAATAATTCCATCGGAGGACTGAGCCACCACAGTTATACCCTCACCCAGATTTTCGGGGTCGATCGCCTGGTGATGGGCGGTAGCGATCAGGTCAATGCTGTCCGTGCCGATAATATCATACAGCCACTTGGAATCCTTAGAAATACCAATTCCCTCATTGCTGTTATCCAGCTTATGATAGCCGGTGCCGCCGCTATGGATCAGGCCATCGATCTGTACCCGCAGATGTCCCTCTTCACATCCGGCGTCAAAGTCTGCATAGGTCTCGGTATCCGCATCGTAAGACTTGCCCAGGAGATTTCCCTCAGCATCATACATGGTATAACCGGTATCCTTTACCGGATTGGCCAGGATCTCAGGAATCTCCTCCAGTCCATACTTCTCACACGCTGCCTGCAGCTTTGCCATATCCGCCTCAGAAGGTCCGGAGAGGACTCCGGTCACACGGGCGGGAGAAATTTCACCATTAAGCACCTTCTGTCCCAGGTAGTAAGGAACATCCTGAATCAGGCTGCCACCCATAGCCACATTGAAGCCCTGGGCGCCGCGGCACACTGCCAGCAGAGGAACATCCATAGCCACAGCCTGCTTCATCAGGTAAAGATCCGATGTATCCCGGGCGTCATTCCAGCCGGAAGAGCCATGAGGGCTCTGAGCCTGATCATAGAGGTCGGGATTCCAGTCCTCACCACCAGTGAAGAAGATACCATCCAGTTCAGACAGGACCTTAGCCGCTTCCTGCTCCGTCTTTACCTGAGTCAGGTATACAGCAATGGCTCCGTTTCGCTCAAAAGCTTCGGCAAAACCCTTGTAGTCATCTCCGATCTCGTCCTTTTTCCAGGAGATACCTACCACCGGCCGAGGTGTAATCTTGGTCACCTCTACCTTGGTCACAGTGCCGTTTTCCAGAGTGAGGTTGGCCGTAATGGCATCTCCCAGATCATCCGGGGTCCCCAGAGCGTCCTTCAATGCATCCAAAGAATTGATTCCCTGACCAGACACTTTGGTCTCCTGTGTAACAGGCGCAGAGTAGACTACATTGTATTCCAGTTCACC
The DNA here is from genome assembly GCF_046973065.1 of Flintibacter sp. NCBI lineage: Bacteria > Bacillati > Bacillota > Clostridia > Eubacteriales > Flintibacter > Flintibacter sp. Next base: position 21,188 of record NZ_JBKVXZ010000054.1, read on the forward strand.
ATCGGAGTTAATGACGTACAAAATTGCGTCTGTCACTGTTGCATTCGCCTCTGCAGGCTGAGCACTGACTCCAAGGGTCAGCAGTCCCAGCAGCATGCAAAAAGTCAACAGCATACTGAGCAACCGCATGGATTTTCTTTTCCAGACATTCATAAGAGCCCCTCCTTTACGTTTCCTTTTACAAGGTACATCCATAACGCCTGCATTTTCCATATATCTTATTCAATTACAAGATCAGGAAGATATTTTTGCAAATCGCATAGATGTTTATCTGTATTATATTCCTGCATTTTATTTACTGTCAATATATTTGTGCTTACTATACAACATTTCTCCTGTTTTCTTGTTTAAAAGCATTTTGTTTTTATCCCTTATCTCCTTGCAGAACCATTTTATTTTAAAAAAGCGTCTTCAACATTGCAAGTTCTTTTACTCACTCCATCAAAAACCACAAAAAAACCGCGCGGCCAATTGGCCGCGCGGTTTTCTGCTCTAAGAATAATTATTTGGCAACATTCTCACAAAAACGCATCAGGATCTGAGCCACTTCTGCGCGAGTAGCGCCGCTGGTGGGAGCCAGCTTGCCGCCGTCCTTACCGGACAGCAGAGTCTCGCCCACGGCCCACTCCACAGAGGACAGCGCCCAATCGGAGATGGACTTCACATCCGTAAAGCCACTCACATCGCCCTTGGCACTCACATCATAGCCCTTATTCTTGGCGTAGCCGTTGAGGATCAGGGCCATCTGCTCCCGGGTCAGAGTGTCGTTGGAGCCAAACTTATCCGCGGAGTATCCGCTGATGATTCCCTTCTGGGTCGCCCACAGAACCGCGTTGTAGTACCAAGCGTCTTTGGAAACATCCTTGAAGGTCAGCTCGCCGGACACAGCGGGATTACCCTCCATGCTGTACAGCACGGTGACCAGCATGGCGCGGTTCATGGTAACGTCGGGGCCGAAGGTAGTGGCGCTGGTGCCGTTGAACAGGTTGTTCTGATAGGCATAGTTCACTGCCTCATAGTACCAGGCGTTATCGCTGACGTCATTGAAGGGGAAGGAAGAGAGATTTCTGGGGTTGTCGCCAATATAGCGGTACAGGAGGAAGTTCAGGGTTTCCTTGTCATAATCCACCACACCGTACTGATACAGCGTGCCGTCATAGCCCTTGGAATCGGTGACATCGGGCTCCACCAGCATGGCAATCACGTCAGCAGCCACCTGGTCCATGGGGAACACATACGCACCGTTGGGGAAGGAGACCTTTTCCGCCTCTCGCAGATCGGCAATGCAGCTGTTGCTGCCGTCCTCTTCCACAAAGTAATACTGCTGCAGCTCGATTTCGGTGCCCTTGCCTACCTTGTAATACTCCGCGCCCTGGTTATCCATGATGTAGAGAATCTTATCGATGTTTTCCACATCCGCAGGGATCACATAAGCAGTGGGACGCACACGGGTACGTGCGCCGGTGTCGTTCAGGTCCAGATAGACCTTCTCCTCACGCTTCAGGGTACCGTCGAAATAGTACTGGGTATTCAGAGCATAATACTCGGTCTTGGTGTTGCCGGAAGAAGTCTGATACAGATACAGCAGATCATCTTCGTCGTAAGTCTTACCATTCTCAATGGTCTCGGCACGGGCGTCGGCTACCGCCTTCTTGATCTCGTCAGCCCGCTCAGCAGTCTGCTCAATGTAGGACATGATGGCAGTCTCCTGAGAGAATACCCGGCGCTCAAAATTGGTCTTGCCGGCACCGATACCGCGGGTCTCGATCAGGAAGGAGACGCAGTCATACAGGCCAAAGTAGGCGCGGCCAATGGGGTTATTGACGGTGGTACCGTAGTGGTATACCCGCAGGCCAGCATCTCTGGCGTCCTCGAAGGCCTCGCCGCATATTTCCAGCGCGATCTCGGTCACTTCCGGATCATTGTTCAGGCTGGTAGCAGGAGTGGTCTCCAGGTCATAGGCATTGCTCATGTAAGCCTTGCCGGTCTCTTCTCCGGAGCTGGCTCCATAGAAAGTAAACTCGTGGCCGTCCAGAACGACCTCAGCCATAAACAGGCGGTATGCCGTATGCAACTGAGCCAACTCCGCAGCCTTCAGGGCCATATGATCCCGGTTCATGTCAAAGCCGTCATAAGTTGCGCGGCTGAAGAGATAAGAACCGTCCGGATTGATACGGGGAACGATCACGACGTTGATATCATCCAGCAGAGCTTTGGCCTCAGGGTCATTGACAAAGTTGTCCACGACGACCAGAGCACCCTCGCCGGAGGCGGGCTCATTGGGATGGATCTGAGTCTGATACCAAACGGTGGTCTTTCCATTCTCCTTCACCAGCTTAGCAGCCTCTTCCAGAGTGGCATTGGCAGGGATCTTGGTGTTGGTGAAGATGGCCAGAGGAATATCAAAGTGGTAGTTGGGAGTTTCGCCGGCGGAATAGAGGTACATATAGTCGCACTTCTTATCCCGATCCTGCATGAACTCTACCATCTCGTCCTGAGTGGTAAACTCATGGGCGGCGTCCGTTCCGTCAAAGGCGGGCGTGTTATACTCCTTGTCGTGGGTGGTATTCTCAGTGGTGAAGTGCTCCAGGATCTCGTCGGGCCAGATGCACAGCATGGCATCCCGGGCGTCCATCACATAGGAGTCAGGAGCCTGAGAGGGCTTTACCGTGGGCTGATAGCCGTCGCCGAACTCATCATCATTTTCACCCAAGGGACCGCCGACCACTTCAATCGTGATGCCCTTGTCCACATCGTTCTGGGTGATGTTGACGATCTTCAGGATATTATAATATCCGTTGCCGGAGATGTGATAGCTATACACGCCCGGCTCTGCAGCCGTGTAGCTTCCATCGGCATTCGCTTTGATTTCTTTCAGCTCACCCCGGGAGATCATTTCCTCCAAGGTGCGGCTGGAAGAGGTGGGGAAGCCAGCATAAAATTCTAGTTCAGTCTTTTCGGGATCAATGTCTTTGGGATATGTAAAGGTTACATTTCCCTTCTCCTCGGCAGCCAGAACAACCATATTCTCTGCTGTTCCATCCGCCACAGTCTGAGCCGATACGCCTACTGTCAGCAGGCTGAACAGCATAGCAAGCGCAAGGAGCATACTGATCCATTTTGATGTCCGTTTACCAGAGACGTTCATGTTGAGACCTCCTTTTCTTTCCCTCCGAAGCATTCCAGGAGAAATTTTGTGCCTTGTGATCTGGGTCATCCCCTGTGAAGCAAACTTCTGTGCACAACAAATTTCCTCTGGATCGGTACGTTTATTATATCTTTCTTTTTCTTCTAACGTCAATCTTTTTGTATATATCAGCCAAAAGTCAATGTTATTTTTAACAGTTAGATAAAATATTAGCCTTTTCAGCTTATTTTAAGGAAATCTGGGGTGTTTATTGGTAGATTGTTAAAAAAGCATTTCTGAAAGAAATCTGAAATATTTTCTCTGTCAGAATTTTTCCATTAAATTAGTGAAAAATGTCAGAAAACACCTCGTTATTCCCCATGGAGGAACCTCCCTGCCTGTCTTTACTGTTCCAGGCCGGTGCAGCTGAGATACCGTAGGACATTGACTTGTCTGAATGCGCGCATCCAACATCTTTCTGCATCGCGCTGAGACTGCCCCCTCCCCCCTTTCTCACGCATAAAAAATCAGCCCCGGCGGAAGAATTTCCGCTGGGGCTGGTCATTTTGTTTCTCGATTCGTTTACGCGTTGGCCTTGGCCTGCTCAAACGCATCCCAAAGCTCCTTGACCCGTTCCGGCTGGCAGATCAGGTCGCAGGCCGTTCCGGCCAGAGTCTTGGCACCGTACAGGATAGCGTCGTGAGCCTCCTGGCTCTTGCCCGCATCCACAAATGCCTGGGTATGGCTGGAAGTACCGGTGGGCACAAACTTCACCCGGATACAGCAGCCGGGCATGTGGTTGGTCACGTTGCCGAAGTCTGTGCTGCCCGTCTTCTTCCGGACCGGAGCCAGACCGGGCGCGCCGCAGGCGGCGGCATTGTCCATGATGATCTCATTGAGAGGATAGCAGGGCACCTTATTGTCCAGGCTCTTCTCCTTGGTGATCTCATACTCCACATCAGCCATCAGAGCCGCTCCCTGGATGATCTGCTCAAACCGACGGCACACGTCATTGAGCACTTCCCGGGAATAGCTGCGCAGGGAGAACTCACCCACCGCCCGGGCAGGGACTACATTGGTGGGGCCGGGAGTTTCCTTAATGGTGTAGTGCATCCGGGTATCCTCTCGCACATGCTCCCGCAAAAATTCCATTCCGTTGAAGGCCAGCAGCAGAGCATCCAGAGCGCTGCGCCCCTTCTCGGGAGCCAGAGCGGCGTGAGCGCCCTGGCCTTTAAAGACAACCAGATAGTTGGTCAGAGCCAGGCTCTTCTCATCCACGCAGGTATCCGGTCCGCCGTGCATCATCAGAGCCACATCCATGTCCCGGAAGTACCCCGACTCCCACATGGAAACTTTGGCGCTGCGGGTCTCCTCCGCCGGAGTGCCGTACACCACCAGCTGGAAGGGATTCTCAAAGCCCGCCTCTTTCAGCGC
>NZ_JBKVXZ010000055.1:0-25695 GCF_046973065.1 Flintibacter sp.
GTACGGCAAGTACTCCTTCATCAAGGTTCTCTCCGGCAACATCACCTCCGACCTGACCCTGGTGGACTCCCGCACCGGCAACAACGAGAAGCTGGGCCGCCTGTACATCATGCGGGGCAAGAAGGCCGAAGAGGTCAAGGAGCTCTCCTGCGGCGACATCGGCGCCATCGGCAAGATGGAGAAGGTCAAGACCGGCGACACTCTGTGCGATGCCCGTAAGGTCATCTCCCTGGCCGCCATCCCCTTCGCTGAGCCCAACTACTCCGTGGCCATCTCCCCCAAGACCCGCGGCCAGGAGGATAAGGTTGCTCAGGGCCTGAACCGCCTCAACGAGGAGGATCCCTCCTTCACCGTGGTCAACAACGCCGAGACCCACCAGATGGTGCTCTACGCCGCCGGCGACATCCAGGTGGATGTGCTGGTGTCCAAGCTGAAGAGCCGCTTCAACGTGGAGACCGAGCTGAAGACTCCCCGCGTGCCCTACCGTGAGAAGATCCGCAAGACCGTCTCCAAGCAGGGCCGTCATAAGAAGCAGACTGGCGGCAGCGGCCAGTTCGGTGACGTGTGGATCCGCTTCGAGCCCAACTTCGACCAGGAAGAGATGGTCTTTGCCGAGGAAGTGTTCGGCGGCTCCGTGCCCAAGAACTTCTTCCCCGCCGTGGAAAAGGGTTTACGCGAGGCCTGCGTCCATGGTCCTCTGGCCGGCTACCCCGTGGTCAACCTGAAGGCCGTTCTGTACGATGGAAGCTACCACCCCGTGGACTCCTCCGAAATCGCCTTTAAGACCGCCGCTCAGCTGGCTTACAAGGCCGCTATGCCCGAGGCCAACCCCGTGCTGCTGGAGCCCGTGGGCGAGCTGAAGGTCACCGTGCCCGACAGCTACATGGGCGACGTGATCGGTGATCTGAACAAGCGCCGCGGCCGCGTGATGGGCATGACCCCCACCGACAACGGTGAGCAGGTGATCGAGGCTGAGGTGCCCATGGCGGAGATGACCTCTTACGCCATCGATCTGCGGGCTATGACTCAGTCCCGTGGTTCCTTCACCTTCCACTTTGTCCGTTACGAGGACTGCCCGCCCATGGCTCAGGCCAAGGCCATTGAGGCCGCCAAGGCTATGGCAGAGGAATAATCTGACCAATCAAAATACTCCGTTCCCCTTGTGGGAACGGAGTATTTTTTATCCACATTTTAAATCAGAATGTGGATAAGTTTTCTGATTTTTCTTTGTGGAGGACGGGGGTGTTACTTTCTGTGTGGACAGAAAGTAACCAAAGAACCGCCGGGGCCGCCTTCGGTGAGCACCTTCGCGGAGCGGGTGCTCACAAGCGGCTTGCCCCGGGCCCCGTTTTACGGGGGCGTGTCCCTTTGGCCGGTGCTTAAGTTCCGGCGGTTCTAAGCTATGACCATGCGTTCTTCTACTCCCGGGCCTTAGGCCCTTTTGCCATCCAAATTTGTAAGCAGTAGTTTCTATTCTGCACCACCTGGTGCCTGCCTACCTGTTTGGTGCGGCAGGTATCGGGCGGGCTGAACCTCCTTACCCATAAAAAAGTAGGAGCGACGGGAAATGTCGCTCCTACAAAATATGTTTCTTACGGGCGCAGAAGGGAAACGAAGTTTCCCACAAAGTTCTTTGCCAAGCTTTCTTTCAAGAAAGCGGAGCCTACTTTTTTCTCCGAAAAAAGTAGGTCAGACGGCGGCGCGGTTCTGATCTGCGAACTTCTTGATGGCGCCCACGCCGGTGAGCTTCACCGCCTGTCCCTGATCCTCATAGACCAGGGTGGGAGCCTGCCGCACGCCGTAGCGGGTGGTGAGATCGGGGCTCTCCTCCGCCACTACCTTCCGGTAGGGAATGCCAGCCTTGTCCAGCAGGCTGATAGCCTGGCGGCAGTTGGGGCAGGTGCGGGTGGTAAAGAGGAGCAGCTCATCGCTGTCCGCCTTCTGAGCCGGGGTGCTGTCCACCGTGACCTGAGAGCCAGCGCGGCCCGCCTTACGCAGGTGGGAGTGGTTGATGTCGTACACCTTCCGATCCTTAAACTCCTGGGTCTTGCCGTCGTTCCAGTTCTTCACCGGGCGATAGTAGCCGGTGATGCGGCTGTACACCTCGGCCTCCTTGCCGCAGATGGGGCAGACATGCTGCTCGCCGGTGAGGTAGCCGTGGTCGGCACAGACGGAGTAAGTGGGGGACATGGTGTAGTAGGGCAGCTTGTAGTTTTCGGCGATCTTCCGCACCAGGTTGGCCGCCGCCTTCCAGTCGGGCAGCTTCTCGCCCAGGAAGGCGTGGAACACGGTACCGGAGGTGTAGAGGGTCTGGAGCTCGTCCTGGATGTCCAGGGCGGAGAAGATGTCCTCGGTGTAGCCCACAGGCAGGTGGGAGGAGTTGGTGTAGTAGGGGGTGCCGTTCTCGTTGGCGGTGATGATGTCAGGGAACTCCTGCTTGTCGTGCTTGGCAAAGCGGTAGGTGGTGGACTCGGCGGGGGTGGCCTCCAGGTTGTAGAGGTCGCTGTACTCCTCCTGATAGTCGCTCAGACGCTCCCGCATGTGGTTGAGCACGTCCTTGGCAAACTTCTGGGTCTCCTCATGGGTCAGGTCTGCCCGCAACCACTTGGCATTCAGGCCCACCTCGTTCATACCAATGAGGCCGATGGTGGAGAAATGGTTATCAAAGCTGCCAAGATAACGCTTTGTATAGGGATAGAGGCCTGCATCCAGCAGCTTAGTGATGACGGTACGCTTGGTCTTCAGGCTGCGGGCGGCAATGTCCATCAGGTGGTCCAGGCGCTTGTAGAAGTCGGCCTCGTCGCTGGCCAGATAGGCGATGCGGGGCAGGTTGATGGTGACCACGCCCACAGAGCCGGTGGACTCGCCGGAGCCAAAGAAGCCGCCGGACTTTTTCCGCAGCTCCCGCAGGTCCAGACGGAGGCGGCAGCACATGGAGCGCACATCGGAGGGCTCCATGTCGGAGTTGATATAGTTGGAGAAATAGGGAGTGCCGTACTTGGCAGTCATCTCAAAGAGGAGCTTGTTGTTTTCCGTCTCGCTCCAGTCAAAGTCCCGGGTGATGGAGTAGGTGGGGATGGGATACTGGAAGCCGCGGCCATTGGCGTCGCCCTCGATCATGATCTCGATGAAGGCCTTGTTCACCATGTCCATTTCCTTCTTGCAGTCCCCGTAGGTGAAGTCCTGCTCCTTGCCGCCTACGATGGCGGGCAGGTTCTCCAGGTCCTTGGGCACGGTCCAGTCCAGGGTGATATTAGAGAAGGGAGCCTGGGTGCCCCAGCGGCTGGGGGTGTTGACGCCGTAGACGAAGCACTGGATGCACTGCTTGACTTCCTTCTGGGTCAGGTTGTCCACCTTGACAAAGGGAGCCAGATAGGTATCGAAGGAGGAGAAGGCCTGAGCGCCCGCCCACTCGTTCTGCATGATGCCCAGGAAGTTGACCATCTGGTTGCAGAGGGTGGACAGATGCTTGGCAGGGGCAGAGGTGATTTTTCCGGGGATACCGCCCAGTCCCTCCTGGATGAGCTGCTTCAGGCTCCAGCCGGCGCAGTAGCCGGTGAGCATGGAGAGGTCGTGGAGGTGGATCTCGGCGTTGCGGTGGGCGTTGGCGATCTCCTGGTCGTAAATTTCGCTCAGCCAGTAGTTGGCGGTGATGGCGCCGGAGTTGGAGAGGATCAGGCCGCCCACAGAGTAAGTGACGGTAGAGTTCTCCTTCACCCGCCAATCGTTGATCTGCAGGTAGTCATCCACCAGATCCTTATAGTTGAGCAGAGCGGAATTGACGTTGCGGATCTTCTCCCGCTGCTTGCGGTACAAAATGTAGGCCTTGGCCACGTCGGAGTATCCCGCCTCAGAGAGGACGGCCTCCACGCTGTCCTGAATGTCCTCCACGGCGATGCGGCCGTCCCGGACCTTGGGCTCAAAGTCAGCGGTGACCCGCAGGGCCAGAAGGTCGATGACACTGGGATGGAACTGCTTGTCCAGAGCCTGGAACGCCTTGGTAATGGCGGCGCTGATCTTGCCGATCTCGAAGGTGGCGGCGGTGCCGTCACGCTTTGTCACTTGGTACATGACTCATTCTCTCCCTCTTCTTTCAGACTGTGTAACGGCCCGGCAGGTCGCCGGGCCGTAGTTCGCGTGCCTTCACTATATCACGTTGAAAGGGGAGAGTCAATATATTGAATTCGACAAAAAATACAACACAATATCTTGTTGCAAAGGCGCGATCCTTACTGCCCCAGGGGATTGCGTCATTGTGCTTTTTTGTCGATCCACTCGGTTTTGAATTTGGAGTAGACGATCTTCTGCTCGCTGTACAGACCATAGTATCCAGAGAGCATGTAGGACACGCCGCAGCACAACGCGTACAGGGGTAACCCCTCGCCGCCGAACAGCTCCAGGGAGAGGAGCAGGGCGGTCATGGGGCAGTTGGTGGCCCCGCAGAACACCGCCGCCATGGCCATCGCTCCGCCGAATCCATGGGGGATCCCCAACAGCGGTCCCACCGTAGTACCAAAGGCCGCACCGGTAAAGAGGACGGGGACGATCTCACCGCCCCGGAAGCCCGCTCCCAGGGTGACAGCGGTAAAGAGAATTTTCAGCAGGAAGGCCTCGGGGATAGTCTCGCCGGCCAGCATGGCGCGGATGACGGAGTCTCCTGCTCCGTTGTAGGTCTGCTCTCCCACCAGCAGGGTGAGCAGCAGCACCAGCACGCCGCCCACCGCCGCCCGGGCCAGGGTATTGGGCAGCACCCGGGCGTAGAGTTTTGGCGCGTAGTGCATGGCCTTACAAAACAAAATAGACACCAGAGCGCACAGCAGGCCCAGCCCCGCCGCCTGGAGCATGGTCAAAGGAGTGAGAGCCATAGCCTCTCCCACCGGATAGCCCAAGGTCTGGTGCAGCCCCAAAAAGCGCGCCAGCAGGAAGGCCACCGACGAGGCCACCGCACAGGGCACCAGCGCGGCGTAATACATGACGCCCACGCTTACCACTTCCATAGCAAAGACAGCAGCGGTAAGGGGAGTGCCGAACAGGGCGGAGAAGGCGGCGGCCATGCCGCACATGACCATGACCCGCCGGTCTTTATCGTCCAGACCGATCCCACGGCCCACCCAGGCGGCTAAGGAGCCGCCCAGCTGCAGCGCGGCTCCCTCACGCCCCGCCGAGCCGCCTACCAAATGGGTGAGGATGGTGGACAGGAAGATGAGCGGCGCGGTACGCAGCTTCAGCGGCTCTGCCTCCCGCACGGCCACCAGCACCAGATTGGTGCCCTGGTCTTTTTCCATATGGCATACCCGGTACAGCAGCACAATAGCCACGCCTCCTACCGGAGCCAGCCAGACTACCCAGGGGTGTTCCCCCCGCAGTTCGGTGGCCCAATCGATGCCGAAGTGGAACGCGGCCGCCACCGCTCCCGCCAACAGCCCGATCCCGCAGGCATACAGCAGCCATTTTAAAAAAATCCCCAGCTCCCGGATATGGCCCAGCCAACGCTCTGAACCCAGCTTCATCGCTCTCTCCTCCGTTCGGTGTTTGGAAAAATTATAGCATATCCGCCGGCCATTTGCACCCTATTCCCACACTTTGTAAAAGGAAAGCACCTGCTTCTGTTAAGTCTCTGTTTTTGAGCGGCAGCGGGCAGAGAGCCGCCGGGGTTTCTCTTGCGCGGAGGAAGATTTTGTGCTATCATGCAAATTGTATTCGTATATTTTTTAAATTTAAGGGGGAATTTCCGTGTCTGGGGACCATTTATGGCCCATATTGTTTGGGATTAGTCTGGCTGTCAATGTAATTTTACTGCTCTACCGCCCAGTCCTGGCCTGGCTGCGCCGGGATAAGGGTGAGGAACTGGCCGATGAGATCATGGCAATGGTGGAGGAGGGCGAGGAGTCCGGAGCCATCGAGCAGAATGAAAAGGAGCTTATCGCCAACATCTTTGAATTCAACAGCATGACCGCCGACGACGTGATGCGTCACCGCACCGATATGGTAACCCTGGCGCTGGATGATGACGACCAGACCATTCTGGACACCATCCAGTCCTCTGGTCTGTCCCGTTTTCCGGTCTATAAGGACGATATTGACGATATCGTGGGCATTCTGTCCACCCGGGACTACCTGATCAACAAGAGCAAGCCCGATCCCCTGCCTCTGGAGCAGCTGCTCCGTCCGGCCTATTTTGTACCGGAGTCGGTACGGGCCGACGTGCTGTTCCGGGATATGCAGAACCGAAAGATCCATATGGCTCTGGTGGTGGATGAGTACGGCGGCACCGGCGGCCTGCTCACCCTGGAGGACCTGCTGGAAGAACTGGTAGGCAAGATCTACGATGAATTCGATCCCCAGGAGGAGCAGGAGATCATCCAGCTCAGCGACACCCAGTGGAAGGTGTCCGGTTCCGCCGATCTGGAGGACCTGGCCCAGACCATGGGCGTGGAACTGGACGAGGAGGAGCTGGAGCGGCTGGACTGCGACACCGTGGGCGGTCTGGTCTTTGCTCTGCTGCCGGTCATCCCCGAGGACGGCAGCCGTCCGGTGGTGGAGGCCATGGGTCTGCGCATCCGGGTGGAGGAGCTGTGCGAGCGTCGCGTGGAATGGGCGCTGGTGGAAAAGCTAGAACCTGCCCCGCTTTCTTAAAAAGAAAGCTTGGCAAAGAACTTTGTGCGAAACTTCGTTTCGCCTCTGGGGCTGCCGCCCTGCGGGGCGGCCCCGGCAGTTCTAAAGTAACATCCGTCCCCATAGAAACAAAAACGCACTGGCTTCCCCCTTCGGGGAAGCCTTTTTTAAGGAGACCACTATGATAAAAGCCATTTTCTTTGATGTTGACGGTACTCTAGTCAGCTTCAAGACCCACACCATCCCCGACTCGGCCATGCAGGCTCTGCACACCCTGCGCTCACGGGGCATCAAGCTGTTTCTCTCCACCGGGCGGCACCAGAAGATGCTGGGCCAGGTGCGGGACCTCTTCCCCTTTGACGGCTATGTCACCCTCAGCGGTCAGTACTGCTTTGCAGGAGACCAGGTCCTGCGGAAAAATCCCATGCCTCCCCAGGCCGTGGAGGAACTGGTGGCCGCGGCGGGAGACGACGCCTTCTCCTGCATCTTCCTGGAGGGCGAGGATATCTACCTCAACTGCATCAACGATCTGACCCGGGCCTTTATGAAAGACCTGAACCTGCCCCTGCCTCCGGTGCGGCCCGCCTCCCACGCTCTGGGGCGGGAGATCTACCAGGCCATCACCTTCCTGGACCGGGACAACGAGCACCTGCTGCTGGACCGGGCGCCCCATCTGAAAACCACCCGCTGGCATCCCCACTTCCTGGACGTCATCCCTCCCACCGGCGGGAAAGACAAGGGCATGGACGCCATTCTGGAGCACTTCGGCATCCCCGTGGAGGAGAGCATGGCCTTCGGCGACGGAGAAAACGATCTCTCCATGCTGGTCCACGCCGGCATCGGCGTAGCTATGGGCACCGCTAGTGACGAGGTGAAGCGGCAGGCTGACTGGGCCACCGCCTCGGTGGACGAGGATGGCATCGTCAAAGCCCTCCAGCACTTCCAGGTGCTGTAATTCAGACAAGATTCACAAATTAGTATAGAATTCTCCCCGGGTTCGATGTACAATATAGTCACTACATAGGAACACAGGAGGCACGGTTATGAAGCTGTCATTCTTCGGCGCGGCTCACGCGGTCACTGGAAGCTGTCACTGCCTGGAGGTGGGGGGCAAAAAGATCCTCATCGACTGCGGCCTGCAGCAGGGCCGGGATGAGCATGACGACAACGCTCTGGACTTCTCCCCCAGCTACATCGACTATGTTATCGTTACCCACGCCCACATCGACCACTCCGGCCGGATCCCCCTGCTGGTGAAAGAGGGATTCCAGGGCCAGATCTTCACCACCCGGCTCACCGGTGAGCTGCTGTCCATTATGTTGCGGGACTCCGCCTTCATTCAGGAGAGCGACGCTCAGTGGCAGAACCAGAAGGGCAAGCGTGCCGGACGGCCTGAGGTGGAACCGCTGTACACCGTGGCTGACGCGGAGGCCGCGCTGGAACAGATCTTTACCGTGGAGTACGGCCAGACGCTGGACCTGTGCGAGGGCGTGAAGATCCGCTTCCGGGACGCGGGCCACCTGCTGGGCTCCTCCATTGTGGAGATTTGGGCCAAGGAGGGGGACGTGGAGCGCAAGCTGGTCTTTTCCGGCGACCTGGGCAACGTGGACCAGCCCATCATTCGGGACCCGGAATTTTTGGAAGAGGCAGACTATGTGGTCATGGAGTCCACCTACGGTGACCGGGACCACGAGGTGCCTGAGAGCTACACCGAAGCGCTGGCTCAGCTCATCGACGACACCTTTGCCCAGGGCGGCAACGTGGTCATCCCCTCCTTTGCCGTGGGCCGCACCCAGGAGCTTCTCTATTTCCTGCGGGAAATCAAAAATGAGGGGCTGGTCAAGACCCACCCCGACTTCCAGGTGTGCGTGGACAGCCCTCTGGCTGCCGAGGCCACCAAGATCTACGCCGGGGACCTGCGGGGCTACCTGGATGAAGAGGCCATCGCCGTCCTCCAGGGCGGAGAAAACCTGTTTACCTTCCCGGGGCTCACTCTGGTGCAGTCCACCGACGAGTCCAAGGCCCTGAACCTGGACCCCCGGTCCAAGGTCATTATCTCCGCCTCCGGCATGTGTGATGCCGGCCGTATCCGCCACCACCTGAAGCACAACCTGTGGCGCAGCGAGTGCGCCGTGGTGTTCGTGGGTTACCAGGCGGAGGGTTCTCTGGGCCGGCGGCTGCTGGAAGGCGCCAAGTCTGTCAAACTCTTCGGCGAGGAGATCGCCGTCAACGCTCGCATTGTCAACTTTAAGGGACTCAGCTCCCACGCCGACCGCACCCACCTGCTGGACTGGATCGGCCGCTTCACCCCCGCTCCCAAGCAGGTCTTTGTGGTCCACGGCGACAGCCCGGTCACCGACCTGTTTGCCCAGACCCTCAACGACCGGGGCATCCCCGCCCACGCACCTCTCTATCAGGAGGTCTACGATCTGGCGGAGAATGTGATGCTGGCCAAGGGCATCGTGCTGGAGCCCAAGCGGGTATCCGGCGGCGCTGCTCAGGGCTCCCCCGCCTTTGTCCGCCTGCTGGACGTGTCCAAGCAGCTGGAGGCTCTCATCAGCCGCAGCCGCGGCCGTCCCAACAAGGACTTGGCAAAGCTGGCTGACCAGCTGCGCCAGGTCATGGAGAACTGGGAGAGCTGAGCACAAATTCATACATAGAACGGAGACACAAGATGATACCCATGGAGATCCATCGCAAGGCCCTGAAGGACCGGGCCAGACAAACCATGCGGCAAAATGTTCCTCCCGCCTGGCTGGTGGCCCTGCTGTTCTGGGGGCTGACCACCGGCGTGAGCACCATTTCCGATCTGGCCGGTTTTACCACCAGTCTCGCCGCTTCCTCTTCCGGAGTACAGTTTTTCCCCCTGTTCTTCACCCTGCTGCTCACCTTATACAGCGTGGTGATGAACTTCGGCTATGAGATATGGTGCCTGAGGGCCTGGAGGAGAGATGAGGCCGACTTTGCCACCTTGATTGACGGCTTCGGCATGGCCGGTCAGGTGCTGCTGATGGAGATCCAGATCTTCCTGCGGCTGTTTGGCTGGTGCCTGCTGCCTGTGATCCCTGCTACGGTGATCATTTCCGCCGCCAACAGTCTGGAAATGATGATCCTTCTGACCCAGCTGTTCACCTTTGCCCTGATCCCCTACCTCTATTTTATCCGCCTGCGCTATGCGCTGGCCCCCTACCTGCTGATGGACCGCCCTGATCGGGGCGCGGCTGCTGCGGTGCGGGAGAGCGTAGGCCTGATGCGCGGCTGGAAACTAGAGCTGTTCAAGCTGGACCTGTCCTTCCTGGGCTGGTACCTGCTGGAGTGGGGTCTGGCCATTCTTGCCCAGGTTATCTTCCTCATCCCCACCCTGATTGGGATCTTCCAGAGCGGCGCGACTCCGGAAACGCTGATGACTCTGGTTGCCGGAACCACCGCCGGCTCGCTGGTTGGGCTTCTGCTCTGCCTGCCGGTGGAGCTCTGGCTGCTGCCCTACACCGGACTGGCCCGGGCCGGATTCTACGACGCCCGGATCTCCTTTGTCCCTCCCGCTCCCCCGGTGTACACCTACGACTCTACCCGGTAACTTCCCATAAACATCCCGCCGTCTCGGCGGACCGGTCTCTTCCGGACCGGTCCCCGGACGGCGGTTTCTTTTTTTCGCCGTCGCCAAAATCCAAAAATTCTTTACAATTTTTAACTTGTTCCGGGTAAAAAAATATGCTATTCTGGAATCCGGTGGAGGAAACTCTGCCAAAATACCGATAAAAGGAGGAAATCCAGGTGGACTTATGCGGACGAAGTACCAATATGGACCGTGATATTCCGATATGGACCGGGACTGTCCAGGCTGCCTGGCTTTCCCAGTGATTTGACCACGCCCTTCGGGGTGGTCTGCTTTGCGCCGCCTTAGCGGCTCCATACTCGGATATCACCGCGGAAAACAGCCGAAGAGTCTTCTTCGGCAGGTTTGCCGCGGTTTTGTATGTCCAATTGGTAGCTTCCTCGCTGTATCAAACCAAGAACAGGAGGAATTTCCAATGGAGAAGAAGATGATGGATATTCAGGCGCTGCTGGAGCTGCTGGAGCGCCGTGATCTGCACGCGCTGCGTGCCGCCCTGCTGGAGGAGAACGAAGTCGATATCGCCGAGTTCCTGGAGGAGCTGCCCCAGGACAAGATCGTGGTGGTGTTCCGCGCCCTGCCCAAGGAGATGGCGGCAGAGGTGTTCTCCAATCTGGAGCCGGACACCCAGCAGGTCATTATTCAGTCGGCCACCGACCAGGAGGTCTCCGCGATCGTGGAGGAGCTGTACGTGGACGACGCGGTGGACATGCTGGAGGAGCTGCCCGCCAACGTAGTCAAGCGGGTGCTGAAAGCTGCCCGCCCTGACACCCGCAAACTCATCAACCAGTTTTTGAACTACCCCGACAACTCGGTGGGCAGCATCATGACCGCCGAGTTTACCGACCTGAAGCAGTCCATGACGGTGGCCCAGGCCATCGCCCACATCCGCCGCACTGGGGAGAACTCGGAGAGCGTGTACACCTGCTATGTCACCGACGCCGGCCGCCGGCTGGAGGGCGTGCTCACCATCAAGGAGCTGCTCCTGGCCCAGGACGAGCAGCTTATTGCCGACCTGATGGAGACCGACGTCATCACCGCCGAGACCACCGAGGACCAGGAGGAAGCGGTGGCCCGGATGATGAAGTACGATTTTATCTCCCTGCCCGTGGTGGACAAGGAGGGCC
The DNA here is from genome assembly GCF_046973065.1 of Flintibacter sp. Classification (NCBI taxonomy): domain Bacteria; kingdom Bacillati; phylum Bacillota; class Clostridia; order Eubacteriales; genus Flintibacter; species Flintibacter sp. The sequence goes on from NZ_JBKVXZ010000055.1 coordinate 11,356, forward strand.
GTCTGGTAGGTATCGTCACGGTAGACGACGTGATGGACGTCATGGAAGAGGAGGCCACCGAGGACTTTGAGAAGATGGCCGCTATGGCTCCCTCGGAGAAGCCCTACCTCAAGACCAGCGTACTGTCCCTGGCCAAGCACCGCATCCTGTGGCTGCTGGTGCTGATGATCTCCGGCATGATCACCGGCGGCATCCTGGGCCAGTACGAGGCCGCCTTTGCCGCCATGCCCCTACTGGTCACCTTTATCCCCATGCTCACCGACACCGGCGGAAACGCCGGCAGCCAGAGCAGCACCCTGGTCATCCGTGGCATGGCCGTGGGCGAGATCCAGCTCAAGGACTTTGCCAAGGTCTTCTGGAAGGAGCTGCGGGTGAGCATGCTGGTGGGCGTGGTACTCAGCGCGGTGAACTTTGTACGCCTGATCATCACCTACCCCGGCAACCAGATGGTGGCCCTGACGGTGGCTCTGGCTCTGTTTGTTACCGTGCTGCTGGCCAAGACGGTGGGCGGCGTGCTGCCCATGGTCGCCAAGCTGTGCCACGCAGATCCGGCTATCATGGCTGCTCCCCTGATCACTACCATTGTGGACGCCATTTCCCTGGTGGTCTACTTCCGCATTGCCTGTGCCCTGCTGCCCATTTGATCTACAACAAAATGCCCCAGCCTGCCAGATTTCTCTGGTGGGCTGGGGTTTTTTCTATGTATGGGTCGTTATCGGACCAGGCGGCAGGGACTCATCGCCCGGAACTGCCGGGCCATCGTGATGCACAGGTCATTGTAGTAGTCCAGATAGGCCTTTTTCTGCTGACGCTGGAGGCGCTGACGCTCCTGAAGCTCTTTCCAGGCCGCACAGCTCTTGTGGCAGCCGTGCTGGTAGTTGGGGCAGGTATTCTGACAGGGCAGCATAAACATGACTCCTCTCAACTGGTATTCCGCCGGGACACAGGCTCCCTAAAAAAGCAGCGGCAGACCCTGGGCTGGACACCGACATGGGCGTCCAGCCCGAGATCTGCCGCAAGACGAGGGGAGGAGGGGAGAGCAGGCGCAGGAAGGCCTTGAACTCGTATTTCCGATGCTCTGGCACTGACCGCTCATCTTCCATCCTCCTTCCTCGGAAGGGAATCTGGGTCTATTGTAACAGACCCGTCGTGTCCCTTCCACGCGGTTTGTGTAAAATGCAGCTTAAACCTTTGCAGCGCCGGAACACCGTTTTGCGCCGTGTGTTACATATGTAACATCAAGTTTTGTTTTTGAACTAGATATGCACAAAAACCCATGTCCGATTTCCTATAATAGGTAGAATTGCACAAAATTGATTGACTTTCGTTACATGCATTGTTATGATTTTGTTGCAAACGTAACAGGAACAGGGGCTGAAAAGCACCGGATCAGACAAGGAGGAAGGACGCATGATTTTGGATTGAGAGGCTCTGGGCGCCATGCTGCTCCAGGCGGCCATGCTGCTGGAGGAGAACACCCAGTATCTCAGTGATATCGACTCCCGCTTTGGCGACGGCGACCACGGCATCACCATGGGAAAGATCGCCAAGCTCATCCAGGAGCGGGTCCCCCAGTGGGGTGAGGATTCCATCAAGGACTTCCTGGACAGTCTGGGAATGGCAATCATGGAGGTCAAGGGCGGCTCTGCCGGACCGCTGTACGGCACCATGATTGGTGGACTGGGCGTCAATCTGGACGATGACGCCGGCCAGGTAGACGAGGCAGGCCTGAAGACCATGTTTGCCGGCTGCCTGAGCGAGATGGAGGACATCACCACCGCCAAGGTGGGCGACAAGACCATGATGGATGCGCTGATCCCCGCGGTGCAGGCCGCCCAGCAGACCCAGGGAGACTGCAAGGCCATTTTGGAGGCCGCCGCCCAGGCCGCCCAGGAGGGCGCCAAGGCCAGCGAGCAGTTTGTCTCCAAGTTCGGCCGGGCCCGCAGCTATAAGGAACAAACCATCGGCACCCCCGACGCCGGCGCGGTATCCACCGCCCTGTTCTTCCGGGGACTGGCACAGGGAATCTGACACTCAATATTTTTCAGATCATATAAGGAGGACTTCCCCATGAAAATGAAGAAATTCATCAACAATCCCGAGAACCTCACCGATGAGCTACTGGACGGTCTGGCCGCCGCCAACCGGGACATCATCCACCGGGGCGAGGAGAACATGATCATCAACAACGCCCTGGAGGGCGCTGACCGCGTCACCATCGTCACCCAGGGCGGCTCCGGCCATGAGCCCGCCATCTCCGGCTTCGTGGGCGAGGGCATGGTGGATATCTCCGTGGTGGGCGATATCTTTGCCGCTCCCGGTCCCCAGGCCTGTGTGGACGCCATCAAGCTGGCCGATAAGGGCAAGGGTGTGCTGTACATCGTACTCAACCACGCCGGCGACATGCTCACCGGCAACCTGACCATGAAGCAGTGCAAGAAGCTGGGGCTCAACGTGGTGAAGGTGGTCACCCAGGAGGACGTGTCCAACGCTCCCCGTGAGAACGCCGACGACCGCCGCGGCCTGGTAGGCTGCATCCCCACCTATAAGATTGCCGGTGCTGCCGCCGCCGAGGGCAAGAGCCTGGAGGAAGTGGCCGCCATCGCTCAGCGCCTCGCCGACAACATGGCCACCCTGGCCGAGGAGCTGCTGCGGGGCGCGGCTGATGCTGGAAGGCATGGAAAATCTTACATATGAACGGACCGACGGAGCCTATCCGCGGTCCGTTTTTTTGCGAAAAAAGAAAGTGAAATTCGTAAATTGTTAAGAAAGTATTTCATAGCTTAAAAGTCTCTGCAAAAAACTTTTTCTTAAGTTTTGTTAGGAATGTACAAGTTGGCACAGGAAATTCAAGGAAACTCAGGCTAAAATGTTCCCGCAACCTTGTGAATTTATGAACGAACTCTTAACTTTTCATTAAGACTCATGAAACAATCTTGTAATATTTTAAAAGCGTGCTATGATGTATCAGACCCAGTACATTGAGTCTGGTCCGAAGACGATAAACAACGATATTTAAAAGGTGATTAACATGAATATGATTCAACTGGTGGAGGCCTTCAACCTCTTCCTGGCGGTCCTGTTCACGGTGGCCTATTTTTACCAGCTGGTCTACCTGGTGATCGGCGTGATCCGCCGCAACCATTGGACTCAGTCCCAGGATGCCAAGATCCATCGCTATGCCGCGGTGATTTCCGCCCGGAACGAGGCAGGCGTCATTGCAGAATTGATCCACTCATTAAAAGAGCAGCGCTATCCTCAGGATTGCCTGGACATCTATGTGGTGGCCGACAACTGCACCGACAACACCGCTGAGGTGTCCCGCCAGGCCGGCGCCATTGTCTATGAGCGTTTCAACCAGAACAAGAAGGGCAAGGGCTACGCCCTGGACTTCCTCTTCCGCACCCTACACCATGAGGGCCGTGACAAGTATGACGGCTACATGATCTTTGATGCGGACAATCTGGTGGACCCCAACTTCACCGCAGAGATGAACAAGGTCTTTGACAGCGGCAACTACGGCGCCATCACCTGCTACCGCAACTCCCGCAACTTTGGCGACAACTGGATCTCCTCCGGTTACGCCATCTGGTTCTTGCGTGAGGCCCGCTTCCTCAACTTCCCCCGTATGCTTCTGGGCACCAACTGCCACGTCTCCGGCACCGGCTTTTTGATCAATGCCGACGTTATCCGTGAGAACGGTGGCTGGCCCTTCCACCTGCTCACCGAGGACATCGAGTTCTCCGTCAGCTGTGCTCTGAAGGGCCGCCGCATCGGCTACTGCGACAAGGCGGTCATCTATGACGAGCAGCCCACCACCTTCCGTCAGAGCTGGGATCAGCGTCTGCGCTGGTCCAAGGGCTTCTATCAGGTCAACGCCAATTACAGCGCCGCCCTGACCCGCGGCTTCCTGCGTAAGCCTACCCGTCAGAGCTGGTCCTGCTACGACATGTTTATGACTGTCGCTCCTGGTATGCTGCTCACTCTGGTGACCCTGGCCTTCAACCTGGTGGTTTGCCTGGCCTGCTGGGGCCAGCCGGTGTACATCACCAACAAGATCCTGGCCGTGTCCGGCAGCTTTGCCTTCTCTACCGTGGTCAACTTCTACCTGGGCCTGTTGCTCTTCGGCACTCTGACTGTGCTCAGCGAGTGGAAGCAAATCCAGATTCCTACCTACAAGAAGATCCTGTACGTATTTACCTTCCCCATCTTCATGTTTACCTACGTTCCCATCTCCCTGGCCGCTCTGGTCCGGAAGGTGGAGTGGAAGCCCATCTACCACACCGGCAGCCAGAAGGCTCTGGGGAAGAGCTAAGGCAAAAAGAAAGACGGACCGCACTGCGGTCCGTCTTTTTTTGTCCTTACAGATTCTCATCGCTGAGCCGATGGAAATCCTTATTCTGTCCAAACACATGGGTAAGAGGAAATACCTTGATGAAGCAGTCTACCCCTTGATCCCGGATAAACTCCCGCAGCTGTACATACTCCCGGGAGTTGCACACGCAGTCCACCTGAGTCTTGGTCTGGCCGGAGTAGCTGCCGGTGACCTGACTGAGGGTGGCGCTTTTGTGGATCTCATGGATGACAAAGGATTCGATGGCTTTGGAGTTTTCACACACGATCTGGATCTCATAGAGCTTGGGCCCCATGTTGAAGATGACGTAGTTCATGCTGTTGACGTAGATGATCTGTCCTACCAGAGCGTAGGCCACCACATCCAGACTGAAGCGCAGCAGCATCACAGCCATGATGATCCCGTCCAGTGCCAGCAGGATGTGTTTGAGCTCTACCGCCTTAAGCACCTTGGTCTTGAGGATCTTGGCCAGGGTATCGGTGCCGCCGTAGGAGTAGCCCAGGCGGTAGGTGATCCCCGCGCCCACCCCGTAGATGACGCCGAAAAACATCACGGCGATCAGTTTCTCCTTCAAAATGATCTCCACCGTCCAGTGGTTGAGCACCCACAGCACTAGGGGGTACAGGAAAGAGAGAAACAGGATGTTGGACACCTCCCGATAGCCCAGCATCACAAAGGTGAGCACCAGGATCAGGAGCATAAGACCGTAGTAGATCAGCGCATAGTTGATGCCGGTAAAAGCCTGGGCCGTCATGGCCAGGCCGGTGATGCCGGTAACGACAAAGCCGTTGGGCAGGGCCACCCAGTTGACCGCGATACTGCAGATCACGCAGCTGAGCACCATGCTGACCAGGGCCGTGAACGAGATCTTTTTCATTGCCATCCTCCCTGGCAAATCGTCCATATGGTACCGAAGTGTCCCCAGCCCCTGCCGGGGACACGGAGGGTCAGAGATCCAGCTCCTCTTCCTCCTCCAATTCGAGCTCTTCCTCCAGCTTGACCTCGTCAAAGAGCATACGCACGCTGCCGTAGATGCCAGCGTCCTCGCCCAGCTCAGCCAGCACAAAGGGCGTGTTGCGGAATGCGTGGAAGGCATAGCGGCGGAAATAGGTCTCAATGGGCTTGAGGATCACCATACCGGCCTGGGCCATCTGGCCGCCGATGACAAAGACCTGGGGATTGACGGTACAGGCCACAGCGGTGAGGGCCTGGCCCATGAGCTGTCCAAAGCGCTCCATCACCTCAGAGGCGGCGATGTCTCCCCTCTTGGCGGCCTGGCAGATGGACTCCGGGGTGATCTCTCCCTCCCGCAGCATGCTGGGCGCCTCAGGCAGCTCCTCCAGCACCATCTTGGCGATATGTACCAGACCGGTATCGGAGCAGTACTGCTCCAGGCAGCCGTAGTTGCCGCAGGTGCAGCGCTCGGTCTCCTTGGGGTTGACGCACATATGGCCGATCTCACCGGCGGCGCCGGTGCTGCCCACAAACACCTTATTATCTACTACGATGCCGCTGCCGACGCCCACGCCCAGGGTCACCATCACGGCGCTGTTATTCCACTGGGCGCCGCCCTGCCACATCTCGCCCAGCGTGGCGGCGTTTACATCGTTGGCTACCTTGAGCTTTTCAATGGCGGGCTCCAGCTCCTGCACCGCCTTGGGCACATTCAGAATGTCCCAGCCCAGGTTGACGCAGCGCATCACCGTACCGTCCTGGTCCACCGGTCCGGGCACGCCCATGCCTACACCCTCGACCACATCCCAGGTCAGGGAGCGCTCTTCCATCTTGGCGCGGATGGCGTCCACTACATCGCTGAGCAGATGGCTGCCATGGTCCTCCAGACGGGTAGGAATGGTCCACTTTTCTACCAAATTGCCTGTGGTCTGGAACAGACCGATCTTAATGGCGTTTCCGCCCAAGTCAACGCCGAACGCATAGGGTTTCATGTGCCTCTCCTCCTCAATAATTCCATGGTATGATTGTGGAACTGCTTGCTTCCTTCGTCTCTCCACCCCTTAGCGGAGAACTTAATGCCATTATAATATACAACGGTGGAAAATGGAAGAAAATTGCCGCCGACTTGCAAAATAATTTTTAGCCAACAAAAAAACGGGGCGCTGTTTGACAGCGCCCCGTTTTGAATCGGGAATTACTGGAAGGGATTCTCGGTGGGATAGGGCAGGCTCTTGGGCTGGTTGTAGGCGATGTCGGAGACACCGAAGTACTTGAGCACCTCAAACAGAGCCTTACCACAGTGAGCAAAGGCCACCGCACCGTGGTGGGGATAGCGCTTCTGGATGAGCACGTGGCGGTAGAAGCGGCCCATCTCAGGAATGGCAAAGATGCCGATGCCGCCGAAGGAACGGGTGGCCACAGGCAGCACCTCGCCCTGAGCGATGTAGGAGCGCAGGTTGCCCTCGCTGTCACACTGCAGGCGGTAGAAGGTGATCTCGCCGGGAGCGATGTCGCCCTCCAGGGTGCCGCGGGTAAAGTCGGGGGTGCCGCCGTTCTCCAGCAGGCGGTTCTGGATGAGCTGATACTTCACCGCGCAGCCGTTGCACATCTTGCAGCTGGGGGTGTTGCCGCAGTGGAAGCCCATGAAGGTGTCCTTGATATCGTAGTCAAACTTGCCGGCGATATCCTCGTCGTAGATGTACTTGGGCACGGAGTTGTTGATGTCCAGCAGGGTGATGGCGTCACCGGTGATGCAGGCGCCGATGTACTCGCTCAAAGCGCCGTAGATATCCACCTCGCAGGCCACAGGAATACCGCGGGAGGCCAGGCGGGAGTTTACATAGCAGGGCTCAAAGCCGAACTGCTCGGGGAAGGCGGGCCAGCACTTGTCGGCAAAGGCCACATACTGCCGGGCACCCTTGTGCTGCTCGGCCCAATCCAGCAGGGTCAGCTCAAACTGAGCCATCCGCTCCAGCAGGTCGGGGTAGGTGCGCTCGCCCATCTCCTTCTGCATGTCGGCCACCACCTCGGGGATGCGCTTGTCCCCGGCGTGGGCCTTGTAGGCCACCAGCAGATCCAGCTCGGAGTTCTCCTCCACTTCCACACCCAGCTCGTACAGACCCTTGATGGGGGCGTTGCAGGCAAAGAAGTCCTGAGGACGGGGGCCGAAGGTGATGATCTTCAGGTTCTTCACGCCGATGATGGCCTGGGCAATGGGGACAAACTCCCGGATCATGTCGGCGCACTCCTGGGCGGTGCCCACGGGGTACTCAGGCAGGTAGGCCTTCAGGTGGCGCATACCCAGGTTATAGGAGCAGTTGAGCACGCCGCAGTAGGCGTCGCCGCGGCCGTTGATCAGATCGCCGTCGCCCTCGGCAGCGGCCACGTACATGGTGGGGCCGTCAAACTTCTGGCACAGAATGGTCTCGGGGGTCTCGGGACCGAAGTTGCCCAGGAAGACCACCAGAGCGTTGACGCCGTGGGCCTTCACATCACCCAGAGCCTTCAGAGCGTCGGCCTCGTTCTCCACGGTGATGGGGCACTTATACAGGCCCTCGCCGTAGGCGGCGACGATATTCTGGCGGCGCTGGGTGGACAGGGCGATGGGGAAGCAGTCGCGGGACACGGCAATGATGCCCAGCTTGACCTCAGGAATATTGGCAAACATGATAATCAGACCTCTCTTTTCAAATCTACCGCTTACAGATCCGCGGCAATATCCACATTGATACCATCCAGCCGCACGGGAGCGCCCTGAGCGGCCTCGCTGCTGTCGGCGTGGGCCAGCAGCCACTTGTTGCAGGCCCACAGGGTCTCATCCTCTCCGTTGAGGGGAGTGATGGCGGGTTTGGGGCCGTTGGTGCCCCGGGGCAGCACGATGACCACCTGGAAGCCGGCTCCGGGAGCGGCGGAACAGGGGGCGTAGTGCAGGGTGGTGGCATATACCTCCACCACTGCGCCGGCAGGAGCCCGGAAGGCCTTCACCTTGGCGGTGTCCAGACGGCCGTCTACGATGTCATCTTCCTTGGCTACCAGGAGGATAAAGTCCTGGACGCCGATGTTCAGCTCGCTGTCCCGGTGGTACTCCAGGCAGTTGAGACGGGTGTTGTGTCCGTTGCACCACCCCAGCTGGATGGGCATGCCGCCGTAGGCGTTGGAGGCAAACTGTCCGGCGATGGGCAACTGCTCCAGCTCCGGCTGGGAGGGGACGTAGTCCACCCCATCGGGCACGGGGGTCACCGACTTCAGGGTGTCGGTCAGGGCGGCGGTGTCATAGCCTCCCAGCACCTTGCCGTAGGGGGCAAAGGCGGCGTCAAAGACTGAATGGATGATCATAGCTTATCACCTCAAGACCGGGAGTTTACTCCCGCAAATTGATTCAAAACACACACACAAATTTTTTCACTCACAGGGAAAAACAGCTGAGCGGCAGGGCCTACCAGGAAGGCACAGATGATAGTGCCTATCCCAACCACGCCTCCCAGGGCAAAGCCCACCAGAGCGAAAGTGAGATCCACCCCGATACGCACCGGGCCAAAGGGTTTCCCGCTCTTGTCGCTGAGCACCACCGCCACCAGGTCGTTGGGACCGGTGCCCGCCTGGGAGCGGATGACGATGGTCATGCCGAAGGCCAGGATAACGCAGCCCACCGCCAGCATAGGCACCCGGACCGCCAAGGGCAGGGTTTCATTGAGGAAGGGGGCCAGCCACAGGGTGTACACATCGATGATAGGGCCGCCCAGGGCCATGCACAGCACGGTGCCGATGCCTACATAGCTGCGGTCCACCACCAGCAGCACCACCATAATAAGCAGCGATACCAGCAGATGGACCCGGCCGTGGGTCATTCCGGCCCACTCGGGCCAGGGGATAGCCCGGAACAGGCCCTGGACAAAGACGTTGAAGGGATCGGAGCCCAGATTGGTCTGGAGAAACAGTGTCACGCCCAGGTGGGCGATCCACAGCCCGATGAGCAGCAGCACCACCCGCACCGCCATTTCCCGAAGGGATCGGCGTTTCACGGCTCCTCCTCCGACGGCACGTCTTTCTTCTCCTGCCGGGCCTTCCGCTCCTTGAAGTAGCGTACCAGGGCGTAGTCACAAAAACCCAGACCGCCCAGGCCCAAGATGCCGCCTCCGGCATAGGCAATCACATCACTCATACCGGTATTCCCCGCCATCTGGGCGGAGATCAGCATGTAGGCCAAATAGACCAGGTACAGCCCCACGGCCAGGCGCAGGATCAAACGTCCCTCTTCATTCATGTACGCCCCTCCTTGTTTCGTTTACAGCAGCTGAGGGTAAAGTCCCTTCAGCGCGGGATAGATTTTTGCAAACTGCTCATAGCGCTGCTCATAGCGCGCGGCGATCTCCGGATCGGGACGGACGGTGTCCGCCACCTTCACCAGCTTATCGCACACCGCCTGCACACTGGGATAGGCTCCGCAGGCCACCATGGCCAGCATGGCGCCGCCCATGCCGGGTCCCTGCTCGGAGGCAGGGGTGTCCAGCTCCACGTTGAGCACATTGGCCATGATCTTCTTCCACAGGGGGCTCTTGGCGCCGCCGCCGCAGATCATGCTGCGCTTGATGTCCAGCCCCAGGGACCGTGCCACCTCAAAGCTGTCCCGGATGGCAAAGGCCACGCCCTCCAGCACCGCCTGGGTCAGGTCGGTGCGGCTGGTATCCATGGTCATGCCGATAAAGACGCTGCGGGCGTTGGTATCGTTGATGGGGGAGCGCTCCCCCATGAGGTAGGGCAAAAAGTACACGTGGTTGCAGCCCAGCTTGTCGTCGGTAATGTCCTTCTGGGCCCCGGCGTAGTCCTGAGAGCCCAGGATATCATCCATCCACCACTTGTTGCAGCTGGCAGCGGAGAGCATGCAGCCCATCAGGTGGTAGCAGCCGTCGGCGTGGGCGAAGGCGTGCAGAGCGTTGTGGGGGGCCACCCCGAAGTGGTCGCTGGAGATAAACAGGGTACCCGAGGTGCCCAGAGAGATGTTGCATCCCCCCGCGCCCACAGTTCCGGTGCCCACGGCGGCGGCGGCGTTGTCGCCCGCTCCGGCACACACCACTACGTTCTCGGGAAGGCCCAGTTTTTGGGCCATCTCGGGCAACAGGGTGCCTACCGCCTCATAGCTCTCAAAGAGCTTGGGCATCTGGCTCTCGGTGATGCCGCAGATGTCCAGCATCTCCCGGCTCCAGCACTTGTGCTCCACGTCCAGCAGCAGCATGCCGCTGGCGTCGGAGTAGTCGGTGCAGTGGACTCCGGTAAGGATGTAGTTGATGTAGTCCTTGGGAAGCATGATCTTGCGGATGCGGGCAAAGTTCTCCGGCTCATGCTTCTTCATCCACAAAATCTTGGGGGCAGTGAACCCAGCGAAGGCGATGTTGGCGGTGAGGGCGGACAGCTTTTCCCGTCCCACCACCTCGTTGAGGTAGTCCACCTCCTGAGCGGTGCGCCCATCATTCCACAGGATAGCCGGGCGGATCACTTGGTCGTGCTCATCCAACACCACCAGGCCGTGCATCTGGCCGCCCGCTCCGATGCCCGCCACCTGGGACTTGTCAAAGCCCTCCAACAGGGCGGGGACTCCCTCCAGCACGGCGGCTTTCCAGTCCTCCGGGTTCTGCTGGCTCCAGCCGGGCTGCGGGAACTCCAGGGGATACTCCCGGGAGATTTCATTCTTGATTTGGCCCTCCTCATCCATCAGCAGGAGCTTGACGGCAGAGGTGCCAAGGTCGATTCCAATATACAGCATAGCTTCCTCCAAAAGGCAACGGATCAAAGTGTTTACTTTCCAGACTTACGGCTGGTGACCACGTCGAAGATGACGGCGACCAGCAGCACGCCGCCCTTGACCACATACTGCCAAGAGTCGCCGATGCCCAGGATGGACATGCCCATGTTGATGACGCCCAGCAGCAGAGCGCCGATGACCACGCCGCCCACGGTGCCGCTACCGCCGTAAGCGGAAGCGCCGCCGATGAAGCAGGCGCCGATGGCGTCCATCTCAAAGGAGGTACCGGTGGAGCCGTTGACGGAACCCACGCGGGCGGCATTGAGCAGGCCGCACAGGCCGGCCAGCAGGCCCATGTTGGCGTAGGCGATGAAGTAGATCTTATCGGTGTTGATACCGGAGAGCTTGGTGGCTTTCTCGTTGCCGCCCACCGCGTAGAAGTAACGGCCGAAGGCAGTCTTGGCGGTGATGAAGTTATAGATGAGGCAGATGGCCACTACCCACACCAGCATGACGGAGATGCCGCGGTACTGGCTGAGCAGGTAGCAGTAGTAGAGGATCAGAGCAGCAATAATTCCAGCCTTCAGATAATCCCACACCATAGAGTTCTGACGGTAGCCGTTCTTGGCCCGCTCCCGGCGGTTCTTGGCGGTGCTGAACAGGACAAACAAGGCCGCCACAACGCCAACGATCAGGGCGGAATAGACAGTGTCGCCGTCATCCAGGCCGGGAATCTTGATGTACTTGGTAAAGATGTTCAGGAAGGTGGAGTCCTGGATGGCCACGGTCTTGTTGTCCAGGATCAGACGGCCGATGCCGCGGAAGATGAACATGCCGCCCAGGGTGGTGATGAAGGGGGGGATACGGACATAGCCGATCCAGTAGCCCTGCCACACGCCCACCAGCAGACCTACCACCAGGCAGATCACGATGGTGAGGATGGGGTTCATGGACATGTTGGTGATCATCACGGCAGCCAGGCCGCCCACCAGGCAGATCACCGAGCCGATGGACAGGTCGATGTTGCCGCCGGTGAGGATACACAACAGCATGCCGCAGGCCATAACCAGTACGTAGCCGTTTTGCAGCATCAGGTTGGACATGTTCTGGGGATACAGCAGACGCCAGTCGGTTAAATAGGCAAACAGGACAAACACGATCACCAGTGCGATGACCATGGCGTATTTGGTAAGAAAGCTTGATGCTTTATTTGCAGTTCCTTTCATGCGTGTCACACTCCCTATTCCACGTGATTAAGCTTTCGCCGTGCCCCGCACGGTGTCGCGGATGATATAGCCCATGATGCTCTCCTGGGTGGCGTCGGCGGCATTCACCTCAGCCAGCAGGCGGCCCTCGTTCATGACATAGATCCGGTCACACATACCCAGCAGCTCAGGCAGCTCGGAGGAGATCATCACCACCGACTTGCCCCGGCTGACCATGTCGTTGATGAGGCAGTAGATATCGTACTTGGCGCCCACGTCAATACCGCGGGTGGGCTCATCCAGAATGAGCACGTCGGGCTCGGTGAACATCCACTTGCCCAGCAGCGCCTTCTGCTGGTTGCCGCCGGACAGGTTGCCGATGTGCTGCTCAATGGTGGGGGTCTTGGTTCCCATCTCGTTTTTGATGTCCTCGGCTACCTTGACTTCCTTGTCCCGGTCGATGATGCCGCCGGAACACACCTTATCCAGCCGGGCCAGGGTGGTGTTGAATCGGATGGTCTCGCCCAGAATGAGGCCGTTGGTCTTTCGGTCCTCAGTGACGTAGGCCAGCTTGTGGCGGATGGCGTCCTCGGTATTTTTCAGGTTTACCTTCTTGCCGTTGAGGTAGACTTCACCGGAGATCCCGGTACCGTAGCTGCGGCCGAAGATGGACATGGCCAACTCGGTACGTCCGGCGCCCTGCAGACCGGAGAAGCCAACCACTTCGCCCTTGTGGACATGGAAGGAGACGTGGTCGTCCACGATCCGCTCGGGATACAGGGGGTGGTGTACCGTCCAGTTCTTTACCTCAAAGCTGATCTCAGGCTGCACCTTGTGCTCCCGCTTGGGGTAGCGGTCTTCCATGGAGCGGCCCACCATACCTTTGATGATACGGTCCTCGCTGAACTCATCCACGCCCTTGACCAGGGTCTCGATGGTGGAGCCGTCGCGGATGATGGTGGCCTTGTCGGCGCAGTAGATGATCTCGTTGAGCTTGTGGGTGATAATAATGGAGGTCAGGCCCTCCTTCTTAAACGCAATGAGCAGGTCCAGCAGCATCTTGGCATCCTCGTCGTTGAGGGAGGACGTAGGCTCGTCCAGGATGAGCAGCTTTACCTTCTTGGAGAAGGCCTTGGCGATTTCCACCAGCTGCTGCTTGCCGGTACCGATGTCCTTGACCAGGGTCTGGGCCGACTCATTGAGTCCCACCTGCTTCATGTGGCGCTCGGCCTCATAATAGGTCTTGTTCCAGTCGATGACCCCCATTTTGTTGCGGATCTCGTTGCCCAGGAACATGTTCTCGCCGATGGAGAGCAGAGGAATCAGGGCCAGCTCCTGGTGAATGATTACAATGCCCAGCGCTTCGCTGTCCTTCTGGGTTTTAAACTGGCACAGCTTGCCTTCGTAATAGATTTCACCGGTGTAGCTTCCTGCGGGGTAGGTGCCGGACAGCACGTTCATCAGGGTGGACTTTCCCGCGCCGTTTTCACCGATGAGGGCATGGATCTCGCCGGGTTCCACCTGGAGGTTCACGTTATCCAGTGCCTTGACGCCGGGGAATTCCTTGGTGATGTTTTTCATCTCCAAAATGTACTGTGACAAAGGGGATGGCCTCCTTTCAGCCTTGGGTATTCAGAGTACAATGGGCGGGGCAGAAGGCCCCGCCCATTGTCAAACAGTTCGGCAGTGTTTTAATTCAGATTCCAAATCAGGCAGCGGGGTGCAGGTAACCGTCGGCGTCCTGAGTGTAGTAACCGGTGTCAACCAGCTTCTCCACCATGTTGTCCTTGGTGACCACGTCGGGAACCAGCAGGAAGGAGGGGCAGTTGTGGCCCTCGGAGGTGGAGTAGGACTCGGTGTCGTAAGAGCAGTCAAACTCCCAGCCGGCGTTCTCAATCAGGCTGCCGTCCACGGTCTCGCCGTTGAGGATGGCCTTGCCCAGATCCAGGGTAACCACGGCCTCGTTGGCCACGGCCTTGTACACGGTCATGGACTGCTTGCCGTCCACGATGTTCTTCAGGTTGGCCTCGTCGCCGTCCTGACCGGTGATGATGGGCTGGTTGGAGCCGGTGTAGTCAGACTCGATG